>JBAXLX010000374.1:0-3432 GCA_037134595.1 Pseudomonadota bacterium | reverse complement strand
GGCAAAGCAATCATGCCCAGGCCAGCTACGGCGAGCACCATGGTGAGCAGCTTGCCAATAGGTGTGATCGGATAGTAGTCGCCATAACCAATCGAGGTGAGTGTTATAACAGCCCAGTACATTGACACTGGAATTGAGGAAAATTTCTCAGGTTGCGCCGAATGTTCGGTGACGTAGATCCCCGATGCCGCAAACAACGTAAGCAAAAGAAGCATCATGATGGCGGCGGAAAGAACAGCACGTTCCTCGCGCACCACAGCCAAAATAGTTGAAACGGATTTGGAATAGCGGCCAAGCTTTAACATTCGCAAAAGACGCAACGCCCATAGCCAAGGCACGGGCGTTTCCCAGATGAAACCTAAGAAGAATGGAGCGACGGCGGCGAGGTCTATTATGGCTGAGCCGGTTAACATGTAACGTAGGCGCCCCAAGACAGGCCGCCTATAAAGAGGATTCTCAACACAACAATACAAGCGAGCAAAATACTCGAAGAGGAACACGCAGGTAACGACCATATCGAGCGCATGAAATTTGGGTTTATACATTGCCTTCAGCCAATCGACACTTTCTAAGGTCATCAGCAACACCGACATCATTATCATCGCAAAAATTATGAAATCTATTACCCCGGGAATCCCATGATCGCGCTCTCCACCGAAAAATGCACTATAGGTCCTTCGGCGAAAGGTGTAATTTCGCGTTTCCCGAATGAAAACAGTGATTGTCCCCATGAGAGGGTGGACGAGTTCGGTCAAGCGCAGAACGCGAAGGAATTGCACAAACGACAGGTGCAACGGAAAAAACAAAGAAAGCCACGATGGAAATATTACAATAAAATCTAGAATCGACATAGGTCGAATTAAAAATCGCAGGCGTTTGAATCGCAAGCCTTCTAGCCGAGGGTCTAACGTGGCGATGGAAAACTTTAAAACCATTTCAATCGTCAAAATAATTGTTGCTAACCAATCTAGAAAACCCACGAGCGGTAGAAGCAGCTTTTCGCTGCTCTGAACATCTAGAAACGTATCCAATAATACGGACACAACAATTAACCCCGTTACGCTTCGATCCAGGTATTTTCTTAGAAGGTCTTTTGGATCATGGCCGTGCAGCACACGGAAGATGCGCCGACTCAATGGCGTGCCACCGACAGGGCTTTGATACCGGTCTTCGTTGAAGTCAAACTTCGCAACGTTTCGCCATTTGGAGAAAAAATTCAAAGGGTGCTCCCGAGTTCGTTGTGTTCTACCTGTCGTCCGTGGCGCAGCAATCTTCCCACATGCTGCATTTACACCAGCGGCGCGATTCAGAGAATGTTTTTTATACAGAGTTTGTGGCTTTCTGGTGGGGCGTGCGACGATTTTGGGTGCAAAATTTTCTGAGACCTTTCAACGCAACCGCACAGTCGAGGCTGAATCTGCCGGTCTTGAAAGAAGACTCAAGTGTAGTGAGCAGGGCCAAAGTGGTTAAGCCCCATCAGGGCCTGACCGCCTTGACAACGCGATCAGGTCCGTCGGCTCAGGCACTGATCCCCAAACCCAAATTGGGTGAGGTTTTCATGCCCGTTAACACCCGAAGCCGCCCGCCAGATTGTCCGCCCGGCCCCGTTCGGCAAATTGCTTTCAAGGTAAGACGTTTACAGCAGATTGCGCGTCGATTACGGCACTGTCTGCCGCTGCTGATGCGTCCCGTGCCTTCAACAAGATTTGCAGCGCTTCCGCCGTCAGGTCTGCGTCGTTGGGGGCCAAATCGCACGCCATGACCGTGTGTGCGCTGGCTCTAGCGGTCTGACCAAGCCCCTGCTCAGCGACAGCCATGTCGCCCAAAATGCGCGGATTGACATTCCAATGGTCCGAAAGCGCTTGAGCAACCGTCACAACACATCCATATTGCCGGTTTAGCAAGTTCGGACGCATCACAAAAGCATGAATTTGCGCAGGGCTTACAGCCTTGTTGGCGACCGCGCGGTGAATGACCTTGGGAATATCGCTGACATCGGCAAGCAGAATATCTTCAATTGAACGACCTAAATCCGGTCCAGCATCTAAAAATTTCGGTATAGATTCCTCAGCACACTTGACTATATTTATCTAAAAGAATTGGTGCGAGTGACGTCACCAGCTTCTCCGAAGGAAATAGGCAAACCGCTGATCTTTTGGTACGCGGCCGCTCTTCCAGCAATCCCAGCTTCCGCATCAGATTAAGACGATTGAGAAGGCCGGATTGCTTGGAATATTTCGATTCGATGTTTTGCAGAACCTCATAGACAGGTGTTCCGGCATTAGATCTGCACATCATGAAAAGCACGGCTTCAAACGCACCCTGATTTGCTGAGACAAAGGTCAAGTTTGGGTCGGTGCCTAAACTTCTTATATACTTAAGTTCGCCGACAACAGCTTCTGCAAGAGTTACTTTTGTCATATTTTGAGATTCGCTTGGCATGGTTGCTTAATTGCCTTGTTTTCCGATAATCCGGCATGGGGGTTGAGTTTAACATTATCCTTAATTAATGTTAGTCATATAAATTATCGACACTTTTGAGGTGTTATTTTTGAATAGGTGCAATTTTTATACTTTCCACAAATTTCATTGTATTTGTTATTGATGATAGGTAGACCTGTTCGCGTGGGCCGATTCTCGCTGCGCGGCAATGGCAAGGCGCTGGTCTTGGGCGAACCCGATGGTCTGATCAAAACCGTGTTCTGCGCGCAGACCGACCGTTTGCTTGGCGCGCAACTGATCGGTGTCGAGGCCAGCGAACTGATCAACGGGTTCACCATTGCGCTGACGCTTGGTGCCACCTCGGCGCAGCTCGCTTCGGTCATTTTCCCCCATCCAACTTTGTCCGAGGCGCTGCACGAGTCGGTTTTGGCAGCACGGGAAGGTGCGATTCATGCCTGAGGCTGAGCGCGGAACCATCATCTTCGATCTGGATGGCACGTTGGTTGACAGCGCGCCCGACCTTGCCAATGCCATGGACCTGCTTTTGCTCGAACGTGGCCACGCCCCACTGGGGCTGGCAAATGTTCGGGCGCTTATCGGGCACGGCATCGCCGAACTTGTGCGCAAGGGCTTGGCCGAGCGGTCTGAATTCTTGCCGCCCGACCGGCTTGCCCAGGCGGTCGAAAGGTTTCTGGTCCATTATACCGCAAATCTGTCGCGCCACAGTTCGGTTTACCCCGATGCGGCTGTGGTGCTTGAAACGCTCCAGCACGCAGGCTGGCGGCTTGTCGTGTGCACAAACAAGCTGGAAGCAAGCGCGCGACGCCTGTTGCAGGATCTGGGCCTGTTGCACTTCTTTGTGCTCGTCGCCGGGCCAGACACGTTCAGCGCTGCCAAACCCGACCCCGCACATCTTCTGGGATGCCTACCTGCCGGTCGCCCGGCATCGTATCCTGCCGTCATGATCGGGGATTCAGAGGTTGACATAGC
>JBAXLX010000373.1:0-3443 GCA_037134595.1 Pseudomonadota bacterium | reverse complement strand
GATATGGAACGGCGCAATTACCCGCTAACGGTCTTGCACGAATACCGCATGATGCCCGATAGCCTGCTCGAAACCCTCGACTGGATCGAAAGCGCCGATTTGGCATCGCTGCGCGCCCGCACCGGCACCTCGGCCGAGCGGATGGAACTGGTCCCCCTCGCCTGCGAGGTGCTGCGCGCGCTGATCGTGATGCTCAAACCCTCGGAAATCGACGTATCCGCCTACGGCATCCGCGAAGGCTTGCTCTATGAGGTCATGCCCGAACGCCTGCGCCAACGCGACCCCCTGATCGAGGCCGCGCGCGTCAGCGAACAAACCGCCGCTCGCATTCCGGGCACAGGCAAACGATTGTTCGAATTCCTGATGCCGCTGTTTGCTGACGCTGACTTCCAACGCCTGCGCCTGATCAAGACGGCTTGCCTGTTGCACGACACCACATGGCGTGCGCACCCCGATTACCGCGCCGAGGCCTGCTTTGATAACGCGACCCGCGCCAACTTGGGCGGGCTGGACCACCCCGGGCGGGTGTTCTTGGGCCTTGCCCTGCTGCACCGCTACAAGAACTCCCGCGCGGGGTCGCGGTTGGAACCGCTGTTTCGCCTGCTGAGCGAGGCGCAGATTCAAGAGGCCGAGGTTTTGGGCAAAGCCATGCGCTTTGGCGCGATGTTTGCGGGCGGCGATCCGGCACAGGCGGGCCATCTGGTCTGGAACGCCCCTACGCGGGTGCTGGAACTGCACCTGACCCGCGATGGAGTTGATCTTTACGGCGAAGTGGCCCAAGCGCGGTTTTCATCGCTGGCGCAAGCGCTGCGGGCCGAGATGCGCGTGGTCGATCCGCAATGACACTGACCTTCGACCACATCGCCATTTCGGCAACCACCTTGGACGCAGGCGTTGCATGGGTTGAACAGGCCTTGGGCGTGAGCATGGCAGGCGGCGGGCAGCATGGCCTGATGGCCACCCACAACCGCCTGCTGGGCTTGGGCGATCTGAACTTGAGGTCATCGCCATTGACCCCGCAGCCCCCGCCCCCGCCCGCCCGCGCTGGTTCGACCTTGACCGTTTCGCTGGCCCGCCCCGCCTGACCAACTGGGTCGCCCGAACCGATGATATGGCCGCAGACCTGCCCTTGGGCCCGCCAAACTGGGGCCTGCCCCTGACCCTGACCCGCGGCGAGTACCGCTGGCAAATGGCTGTGCCCGAAGATGGCATCTTGCCCTATGACGGCGCCTATCCGGCGCTGATCCAATGGCTGACCCCGCTGCATCCGACCCAATCCCTGCCTGATGCGGGCGTTCGGTTGAAAGAGTTGACCATCACGCACCCGCAAGCCGCAGCCCTCAGCGCGGCGCTGCCCCTGCCCGATCCACGCCTGCGCCTTGTGCAGGGGCCGCAAAAGGCGATCTCTGCCACCTTCCAAACCCCGCAAGGCGAACGCAGCCTGCCGTGACAGCGCCGCAAAGCTGCGCTAAGGTGGCGTCATGTCGATATGGTCGCGCATCGCCCAAGCTCTCAGCGCCCTTGCCTCTGGCGAGGGCTTGGGTACGCTGTTTGACAGCTTGCGCCAACAGCCCGAACGATCGGTCGGCTTCACCATCGCCGTGATTGCGCTTGGGGCCAAAATGGCCAAAGCCGACGGCCACGTGACCCGCGACGAGGTGGCAGCCTTTCGCCGTGTCTTCACCATCCCCAAGAGCGAAGAGGCCAGTGCCGCCAAGGTCTTCGACCTTGCCCGTCAGGATGTGGCGGGGTTTGACGCCTATGCCCGCAAAATCCGCGCGATGTTCAAACCCTCTGACCGCGATGTGATGATCGACCTGATGGAGGGTCTGTTCCACATCGCCGTGGCCGACCGCCAGTTTCACCCCGCCGAAGAGGCGTTCTTGCGCGCCGTGGCGCAGATTTTCGGGCTGGAGGATGCCTGCTTTCGAAGCCTGCGCGCCCGTCATGTGCAAGACGACCCCTATGCCGTGCTGGGCGTTGACCCTTCCGCGTCGGATGCCGACATCCGCAAAGCCTGGCGCAATGCCGTCAAAGCCGCCCATCCCGATGTGATGATCGCGCGCGGCGTACCGCCCGAAGCGGTAAAGCTGGCCGAAGAACGCTTGCGCGCCCTGAACACGGCATGGGAAGAGATCACAAAGGCCCGCGCGTGATCGGCGGCGGGGGGCCTATTGTAACCGAATGTTCGGTTATTTATCGCAGCCTTGGCCCCAAGCCCCCCCGACCCCACGCAATCCCCTCAGCAGAGCCTCCATGCCCCTCTCGATGATCTCCGCCGCGCTGGTGGCCGCCTTGGTGGGCTATGGCAGCACCGTCGCCTTGGTGCTGGCGGCCGCACAGGCCGTGGCGGCCACGCCAGCCCAAACCGCCAGTTGGCTGCTGGCCGTCTGCTTGGCCAAAGCGGCGGGGTCTGCCTTCTTGTCGGCGCGCAACCGCATTCCGATGGTGCTGGCGTGGTCAACCCCGGGGGCGGCGCTGATTGCCGCCAGTTCGGGGATCACCATGGCCCAAGCGGTGGGTTCCTTTGTGGTGGCAGGTGGCCTGATCGCCCTGATCGGCGCGCTCAGGCCCTTGGGGCGGCTGGTGGCGCAGATTCCCGATGGGATTGCGGCGGCCATGCTGGCGGGGGTCTTGCTGCCGTTTTGCCTGAAGGGCTTTGCGGTCAGCGGCGGGCTTGGTGCGGCGGGATTGGTGCTGCTGGCGGTCTTTGCTGTGGTGCGGCAGGTCAATGCCGCCCTTGCCGTGCTCGCAGCGCTTGGGGCGGGGCTGGCCTTAGCCTTTGGGCCTTGGGGCGTGGCCCTGCCAAGCTTTGCTGCACCGCATCCGGCACTTACGCTGATCCTGCCCGAATTCCGGCTTGACGTGCTGATCGGCCTTGCCCTGCCCCTGACGCTTGTCACCATGGCCAGCCAAAACCTGCCCGGCTTTGCCACCCTGCGCGCGGCGGGCTATGAACCACCCGTCTCGCAAGCCTTGCAAACCACGGGGGCCCTGTCGGCGATGTTCGGCCTGTTTGGGGCGCATACCGTCAGCATGGCCGCCATCACCGCCGCGATTTGCCTTGGCGAAGATGTGCACCCCGACCGCGCCCAACGCTGGAAAGTGGGCCTTGCCTATGCGGCGGTCTGGGTTGTTTTGGGGGTGGCAGGCCCGTGGGTCATGGCCGTTTTGCAGGCCATGCCACTCGATATCCTGACCTTACTGGTCGCCATTGCCCTTCTTGGCCCGCTCACCGGTGCGCTGACAAACGCCTATGCCAGCGCCCAAACCCGCTTTCCCGCCACCGTCACCTTGACCCTAACAGCCTCTGGCCTTGGCATCGCGGGCATCGGCTCGGCGTTCTGGGGACTTGTGGCGGGCCTAAGCCTTCTCGCCCTTGACCAAGCCACCAAAGCCTTGCGCCGCTAATCCCTTTCATATTTGCACAAATATCCCACGGG
>JBAXLX010000372.1:0-3451 GCA_037134595.1 Pseudomonadota bacterium | reverse complement strand
GGATGCAAAGCCGCCTCAATCGCCTCGCGCCCCGGATTGCAAATCGGCGTCACGGGCATTCCTGAAATAACATAGGTATTCCAAGGGGTTTCCTTCTTAAGCTCACTCACCCGCAAGCCCCGCCCCAACACGCCTTGCCCCTTGGTCACCCCGTAAATCACCGTCGGGTCGGTCTGCAACTTCATCCCCTTGGCCAAACGGTTCAAGAACACGGAAGCCACCTTGGCCCGCTCAGAGGCCACGCCGGTTTCCTTCTCGACGATGGACGCCATAATCATTGCCTCCTCAGGCGAGGCATAGGGCAACCCATCTGCCCGCTTGGCCCATAGCTCGGCCAAAACCGCCGCCTGATCCGCCTGCATCTCGTCAACCAAGTCCTTGCGATCAAACCCCTTTTCCACCTCGTAAGACCCCGGCGCCAACGCCCCTTCCAGCGGAACCGCCTTTACATCCCCACTCAGAAAATCCGCCAGCTTCAGCGATTCCACCACCTGCCAAGATGTCACGCCCTCCGCCAAAGTCACCCGCCAGCGCAAATCCGCATCGCTCGCCGCATCGCTATAGGCCTGCGGCACTGGCCCAACGGCGGGATCAAACTTCGCCACCTCGGCATAGCCGTCCACCTTGGCGTCATAGGCGCGCAGCATCACTTCAGCCCCCGCCACCCCAATGCGCAGGTTCACATCCTGCCCACAGGTCGACTGGCCCGATGTCGTCAGCAAAGCCACCACATCCTGCATCGAGGTCGCAGGTGCCACCAGATAAGAGCCAAATTTCAAAGCCCCGCTCTTGCCGGTATACTCCGCCCCGATCCGCATCACCCGCGCATCGCTGACCGCCCCTTGCTGCTGCAAAGCCGCACTGACAGCGCTCATCGTCGCCCCTTTGCCGACCTTAAAGCAAATCGTCTGCGCCAAGGGTCCGGGGGCCACATAGCTGCGCTGGCCCCAAGCAATCAGGCCCGCCACAAGCACAAACAGCACGATGAACAAAGTCAGCGCGTTCGAGGCGATAGACCGCCACATCAGCCCTTAACCTTGCCCAGAACCAAGCTGGCATTGGTGCCACCAAAGCCAAACGAGTTCGACAAAGCCACATCAATCGTCCGCTTCACCGGCGCATTCGCCGCCAAATTCAGCTTCGGCGTCACGGCAGGATTGTCCAGGTTGATCGTCGGCGGTGCGATCCCATCGCGAATGGCCAGCACACAGAAAATCGCCTCCACCGCCCCCGCAGCCCCCAGCAAATGCCCGATCGAGGATTTGGTCGACGACATCACGGCCTGCTCTGCCGCATCGCCCAAAAGCCGCTCAACCGCGCCCAGCTCAATCGTATCCGCCATGGTGGATGTGCCATGGGCATTGATGTAATCCACATCTGACGGCTGCAACCCCGCCCGCTTCAACGCCATCTGCATCGACCGAAACCCGCCGTCGCCATCTTCGGAGGGTGCCGTGATGTGATAAGCATCGCCCGACAGCCCATAGCCCAGCACTTCGGCATAGATCTTGGCCCCGCGCGCCACGGCGTGCTCGTATTCTTCCAAGACCACCACGCCCGCCCCTTCGCCCATGACAAACCCGTCACGGTCGGCATCATAAGGGCGGCTGGCCTTGGCCGGATCATCGGCCCGCTTGGTCGACAGCGCCTTACAGGCGTTAAACCCTGCAATCCCGATCTCGGAAATCGGCGCCTCGGCCCCACCGGCCACCATCACATCCGCATCGCCCCACTGGATCAACCGCGCCGCATCACCAATCGCATGCGCGCCCGTCGAACAGGCCGTCACCACCGCATGGTTTGGCCCCTTAAACCCAAACCGGATCGACACCTGCCCCGAAATCAGATTGATCAGCGACCCGGGGATAAAGAACGGCGACACCCGCTTTGGCCCCTTTTCCTTGATCAACACCGCCGTCTCGGCAATAGATGTCAGCCCGCCAATTCCCGACCCGATCATCACGCCCGTGCGGCAGCGATCTTCCTCGCTCAACGGCACCCAGCCCGAATCCTGCACCGCCTGCACCGCCGCCGTCATGCCGTAGATGATGAAATCATCGACCTTGCGCTGGTCCTTCGGCTCCATCCAGTGGTCGGGATTGAACGTGCCATCACTGCCATCGCCGCGCGGAACCTCGCAGGCATATTGCGTGATCACATGGGCCGCATCAAAGCGCGTGATCGCCCCCGCCCCCGATTGCCCTGCCAAAAGCCGCGCCCAAGTGGCCTCGACCCCGCAGGCGAGCGGGGTCAGCATGCCTAATCCTGTGATAACCACTCGACGCAAGCGTGCCTCCATAGCCGTAATCCTGCCCTGATCCGCGCCTGACGTGGCATCGGTGTTAGAGCGTCTGATACACGCCCCGATTACAGCCTGCAACCGCCCCGCCTCTTGACCCCGTCCCTAAACCCTCCGCACCGGGGTCAATTGGCCCCAAGCCTTCCCCTTGACGCCCGCTCAAATCAGTCTATCTGCGAGAATGAACGTTCATTCATGTGAAACCCGGCGCGCATCATGCAAGTCACCCTACCGCCCTCCGCTCAAAGCCATGCCGACATCCGCTCGGCCGGCATTCTCGCATCGGTGCGCCAAGCCTTTCTGGAAAAGGGCTTTGACGGCGCATCGATGCAAGATCTGGCCCGCGCGGCGGGGATGAGTGTGGGGAATTTTTACCGCTACTTTCCCTCCAAAGCCGCCATAATTCAGGCCATGATCGAACATGACGCCGATATGGTGCAATCCGATTTCGCCGCAATCCTCACCTCTGATCACCCCATGACCACGCTGCGCGACGTGATCGCAGCCCGCGTGGCGGGCAAAGACTGCGCCGACGATCTGGCCCTCTGGACCGAGATCGAGGCCGCCTCGCGCCATTCTGCCGAAATCGCCCAAGCCGCGCAGCGGATGGAGAGTGAGGTTCTAGCCAATCTGATCGCCGTCTTTGCCGCAGAAACCGGCCTGAGCCTGCCGCAGACCCAAGAGCGCTATGACACGACCGCCTCCTTCGTTCTGGTAATGGTCAAGGCCGCCGCCTGCCTATCCGCCACGTCGCCCATCAACCAACAGGCCGTGCGCGCCATGATCTTGCGCAGCATCGACCACGTGTTGCCACCGGTCCCGTCTGCACTCAGTCAGGCACAGGGTCTCTTGGCATCAAGTGGCTTCCCGTCGGTCTTCGCCAGCGTCCTGCCACCCTCGGCGACGCAGGCCGACCGGCCCACCTCGGCCGCCGCCGAGGCACTCGGAGCGCCAGCATTGTCCTCGGTGGTGAAGGTCTTCGCCCCAGCCTGCGGCGGCTTCGAGGAAGGGACGGCCTTCGTCGTGGCGGATCACACCCTTGTCACCAACGCTCACGTGATTGCTGGGATGGCCGCGCCGGAGGTGATGATCGACGGGCGATCGGTCCCAGCGACGCCAGTACTCGTCGATCCGGGCCTCGATCTCGCGGTG
>JBAXLX010000371.1:0-3452 GCA_037134595.1 Pseudomonadota bacterium | reverse complement strand
CCCTGTCCGTATCTGGACGGTCGGTTTGAACGCAAACTCTTCACCGCACTGCAGGGCGACCATGCCCAAAAGCTCAATGATGCGCTGTCCAAGCAGGGGTTTCGCCGCAGCCAGAATGTGCTCTACCGCCCCTCTTGTGCCGAATGTTCGGCCTGCCTTTCGGCGCGCATCAAGGTGGCCGATTTTGTGCCCTCGCGCACGCAAAAGCGCGTGCAAAAGGCGGCAAGCCATCTGCGGCGCAATGCGACCTCACCTTGGGCCACCGAAGACCAGTTTGCCCTGTTTCGCCGCTATCTTGACGCGCGCCACGCCGATGGCGGTATGGCGGATATGGATGTGTTTGAATTCGCCGCCATGATTGAAGAGACGCCGATTAAGTCGCGCGTCATCGAATATTCCCGCCCCGCAGGTGCGGGCGAACACGGTCGCCCCTTGGCCTGTGTCAGCCTGACCGATGTGTTCGAAGACGGGTTGTCGATGGTCTATTCCTTTTACGACCCCGACCTGCAAGACCTGTCCTTGGGCACCTTTGCCATCCTTGACCATATCGAGATCGCGCGCGAGGCAGGTCTTCCTTACGTCTATCTTGGCTATTGGGTGCCCGGATCGCGCAAAATGGGCTATAAGGCCAATTTTGCGGCGTTAGAGATTTACAAAGGCGGGCAATGGGTTGGTGTAGGCGACCCTGCCGATCACACCGCGCAACTGCACCCTTTGTCGGTGGAACCCATCGCCGAACAGGTGGCCCATATCGCCCTGCCCGAAGCGCGCCAAGGATGAGGCTCGCAGCCCTTTCGCTTCTTGTGCCTGATTATGACAGGGCCATCGCCTTCTTTTGCAAGGGGCTGGGGTTTACCCTGACCGAAGACATGCCGCAGGGGGCCAAACGTTGGGTGAGTGTCAGCCCGCCGGGGCAAAGCTTTCGGGTCATCCTCGCAAGGGCAGACACACCGGCGCAGCAGGCGGCCATAGGCCAGCAAGGCGGCGGGCGTGTGTGGCTTTTCTTGCAAAGTGATGATTTTGACGCCGACTCTGCCAAAATCATCGCCGCTGGTGGGGTCTTCGAAGAGACCCCGCGCCACGAACCCTATGGCACCGTTGCCGTCTGGCGCGACCCTTTCGGCAATCGGTGGGATTTGATCCAGCCCAAAACCTAAGGCCCCTTCATCTTGGCGCAAATACTCCACGGGGGTGCGGGGGTGTGAAACCCCCGCTTTGGGTGCGCGCGACGCCCTGTCAGTCTGGCTTACTTCAGGGCCGCGGTGACGATCACTTCCACCAAATAGGCGGGCGTTGCCAATTTGGCCTCGCCCGTGGCACGGGCCGGGGTGTGACCAGCGGGAACCCATGTGTCCCAGACAGCGTTCATCTCGCCAAAACTTGCAATATCGGCCAGCCAAATCTGGGTCGACAGGATGCGCGTCTTGTCGGTGCCCGCTTCGGCGAGAATCCGGTCCACTTCTGCCAGACAGGTGCGGGTCTGATCGGCCACCGAGTCGCCCGGATTGCCCACTTGCCCCGCCACCCAGACGATGCCGTTGTAGCACACGGCCTCGGACATGCGCGCGCCGGTGCCGATGCGTTTGATATCTGTGTTCATAAAAACCTCCCTTTGATGAGCTGTGCTAGCCTGCCTGACGCCAATTGAAAAGCCGTTCGTCGGCTGTGCAGCTTTCGATCCTATGGCTTTATTCGTACCAAAGCCCGATTTCTTTCAGATGGGCATCGACGACCTCTTTGTCGGGGCGCTCGGCAAAGCGCTGAAGCTGGCGTTTGACATCCTCTAGATCGGCAATCTTGGCCGTGACCTGCTCGATCTGCGCCAGCATCAAGGCGCGCCGTTCGTCGCGGGTGGTTTGGTCGTTGATGATCGCGTCCAACACCGCCGCAATCTCGCGCAACGAAAAGTGCATCCGTTTGCCCAAGGCGATCATGGAAAGCCGTTCCAGCGTTGTGGGGTCATAATCGCGGTAGCTGCGGCTTCCGGCTTGAACGGGCTTGGAATGGATCAAGCCGATATCTTCATAATAGCGCAGCGTATCTTTCGACAAGCCACATGCCTTCACCAGATCGCCAATCAGCATCCACGTGTCCCGATAGGGTTGCGCCTTTGATCTAACCATGGGTACTTCAGATCGCATAGATTGAAAAATGAAATCTTTGGTGTGGTGCCGGACAGACCTATTGCGGTCGCAGGGTCACGCGGACATCACGTCGAGTGCGGCTTGCTGGCCCGACAAATAGGCGCCGTGCACCGTGGCAAAATAGCGTCGGTGCGTGGCCTCGCCGCCAAAGAAAATTTTCTGCGCAATCGGCTTGGCCAAGACGCTGCGCAGCGCTGACGTGCCGCCAAGTTTGACATAGGAATAGGCGCCCATAGCATAGGGATCTTTGCCCCAGCGGGTGATCTGAAAACCGGTCGGATTTGGAAGCGACGATCCATAAATCTTGCGCAGCGCCGCCATGGCGCTGGCGACGGTTTTTGCATCCGTCAAGTCTTCCAATTGACGGCCAAAATCTGCCGCATTGAATCCCACGAGAATGGGTTGCCCGGTCGGTTTTGACAAGCTGATCCATTCAGACCACTGACCTGCCGCCACGGTTGTCGTGCCGATCCAATCATACGCTTGTGGCCAGAACCTGCGATCGAACCGCAAGATACATTTGTTCAAGCTGCCCATCCCCAATCCCGCCAAAGCCGCGACCTTGTCGCTGGGCAGGGCGGGTACGAATTTAACGGTGCCGGACTGCAAGACACCCAAGGGCAGGGTTAAAATCACGGCATCTGCAGAATAGGTCCGAGATTGTGTGGTCACCACCACACCACTCGCCTGGGTCGCGATCTGGGTCACAACTTCGCCAAACCTGATATCAAGGCCCGCAGCAAGCGAGTCTGGAATGGCCGAATACCCCAGCGGAAACATCAGATCAGCGCCGCCAAAGGCTTGATCATCATCAAACCACAGGGCTGACATCTGGCTATAACTGCCGCTATATTCTTGTTCGTAACCACTGTTGATCAAATAGCGCAGCGTTATTTTGTCCGCAGCACTGCGGCTTGGCCAAGCAAGCCCGTCCTCCAGCGCCTGTTGCAGGGTGACGTCCTTTGACAAGCTGTCCTGTGCCGTGGTGAGGGCCTTTTGCATCTGGCTGCGCAAGGTTTCGAGAGTTCGATAGCCCGCCGCGGTCAGTTCTTTGCCGGCGCTGTCATAGATGATTTCAGAGTCGGGATCGGTTGGAACCGTCTTTGCCGACACGTTTTGGGCCAAGGTTGTGATGGGGTTCCCGTTGGCCCCATGGATCCATTGCGCCCCCAAATCCACCGGCTGACCGGCCCATATTTTGCTGGTGCTCACCCGCCCCCCCACCCCCCACCGCGCCTCTAGGAGCGGCGGAACATTGGCATATGGCCCCAGCGACCGCCCCGCCCCCGGGCCCGCCCTACCCGCGCC
>JBAXLX010000370.1:0-3457 GCA_037134595.1 Pseudomonadota bacterium | reverse complement strand
ATCGCGACATCGACTCGCGACCCCGCGGGCGAGTATTTCAGCGCATTCTCGATCAGATTGCTCAGGATCACCCGCAACAACACCGGATCGCTGTGCATGGCCAAACGGTCAGGCGCATGCACCACGGTGCGGTCCGCCGCCGGATGGGCCGCGCAGGCCTCGCGCAGGATCGTCGCAGGATCGCAGGCGATAAGGGTGATCGACTGTTCAACACTGTCCAGTTGCACCGACTGGTTGCAGCGGTCGATAACCGTGGTCAGATCGCGGATCGCCTCGGACACGCGGGACCGCTGGCGTGGGCCGATTGTGGGGGCAGAGACGGACATGTTGATCACCGCCATCGCGTTTTTCGTCTCATGCGTCAGCATGTCGATGAACCGCATCAGGGTGTGCTTCTGCTCTTCTTCGATGGCGCGGCGTTCCTGCATGGCAGCCAGCGCCGTCTGTGCCCGCTGCGCATCTGCCAGCAGGTTTTGCGCATGCAGGTGCAGGATTGTGGCCATCAATATGCCAGTCGCCGTGCCATGTATAATCGCGCCATAAAGCGAGAATGTCCCGAATTCGAGCAAACCAATCAGGGTCAACACCCATGACAGCAATGCCGCTGTCAACAGCGCATAGATAACCCGCATGACACGCAACCCCGGAGAGGCGCTTTTGCGGGCGGAGAATGCGGTGACGAAAAACGCGAAAGGAGTGATGGCTATGCAAAGGCCGTTGATCTTCAAGGCGACGCCTGAGTCGCCGATCCAAAAGATGACAAATGCCGCAGCAATCACCACAATCATCATCTCTAGCAATCGCAATGTGGCCCAATGCGGATCGAAACGGCGCAAGAAGTTGCGGTGAAATGTGATCGACAACGCCGATGCAACGAGGACGGCAGAGCGGTAAGTCAGGAAAATTGTATTCGGCTGCAAGTCGGGCAGAAAGAGGCTGACATAGCCAAAGAAAAACAGATTGTGGAAAATCCAACCAGCCTGCAAAGCGGCGAACCACCAGAACATTTGCTCCTGCGTCAGCAACGCCATCCGCAGCGACCAAACCATCAGCACCAGCATCAGCGACAGATAGATGATCTGGGCAAAGTCTAGCATCAGGCCATGTCGATGGGCGTCGAATTTCGATTCTGCGTCGACAAAGGCGGTAAACGATCCCCTCGTTTCCAGCCGCATATAATAGACCGTGCCTTCGGGCATGGGGTCTAAACCGAAGGCCCGTAAGGACGACGCCCATTCTTCGGCCCCGACGGCTACCCTGCCACCCAAATCGCTCGCGACCCAACTATCAGGATCGCCCTCAACAGGCGAGTATAGTGTGACGTGATCAAAGGTTGGTGGGCGAACCACAAGAAATGTCGGTGCCCCATTCGATGAAGGCCGAACCTTCAATCGCACCCAGAACGCAGCATCCGTGTAACCCGCGACGATCAGTTGACTGCTCGGCGCAAAGAACTGTCCCCGGACCGAGTCAAGGGTCATCCTTCCCGTCGGATCGCGAAACGTCCCGATTTCGAGGATCAGGCCTGTGCCCGCCAGTTCCGCGATGACCTGTGGCGTATCTGCCAATGTACCCTCGGCCACCGCAGTCTCAGCCCATGCCAAAGGACCAGAAAAACAAACCGATAGTGCCAAAAAGCAGCCCACAACAAGCTGCCGCAACACGGACGGAACTGGGCGGGTCATTGGTTGATCCAGAGGAATAGGTCGGCGGGGTGAGTCGGCGACAACAAAATCTGTTGTGCTGCACGCACGGCTAGCCGCAGAAACGAGTGACACAAATCTACCATTTGGAGGCGCAAGGTCGCATTCTCGAAGAACCCATTCCTTTGCATAGGTCCGGTGGATCAGGCGTGTGATAATTCATACGAATGCTACACTTTCCTACAAAACCCTACTGGCTAATAAATGGGCAACGTTGTGATGACGACGCTTCGGGGATTCGATGATGGATACGGCTGGCTTGGACTTCTTCCACTTCCTTGACCTCCAGATCACCGAACAGCGGATCGTCGAAGATGAGTTGGACCTTGCAAAACTTGCTGCCTTGGTCCCGCATTTGTGTGACGCCTTGCGCGCCACGTTGAAAGATACTGACGCAGGTGCGTCTGCGCTTGCCAAAGCGCATGCCGTCACTGCCGAAGTTGTCCGCGCCGCTTAAACGGCGGGCTTGTGCGGTGACCCTCCGGGGTGCCTAACGGAGCGGTCACCGCCGTTTGGTCTACGTTACAAAGCTTTGCCGCATGGCGTTATTGCCCGGGTTTTCGGGCGATCTCTCAGCACGCATCAATCCCATTTCACATCTGCGGGCGATGAGCGGAGCCTGCGATTTTGCAGTGCCGCGCCCAAGGGTCTTGACCGATCCGCACAGGAATGGTCGCGCACGTCGGCAAACTTGACTTGCCTGAACATTCCGCGCCACATTCGATCAAAGACAGGAGACCGCGATGTCCAATGACCCGCTTTTGCAACCTTATAAGCTGAAGCATCTGACCCTGCGTAACCGGATCATGATCACCAGCCATGAACCGGCCTACCCCGAGGATGGGATGCCGAAGGGGCGCTACCGGGCCTATCATGTGGAACGGGCCAAAGCGGGTGTGGCGTTGACGATGACGGCGGGGTCCGCCTCGGTCGCGCGCGACAGCCCGCCGGTGTTCAACAACATCCTTGCGTGGAAGGATGAGGTTGTGGGCTGGATGCGCCAGATGGTCGATGAATGCCACGACCATGGTGCAGCGGTGATGATCCAACTGACCCACCTTGGCCGCCGCACACGCTGGGACAAGGGCGATTGGCTGCCGGTTGTCGCCCCCAGCCATGAACGCGAAGCCGCCCATCGCGCCTTCCCCAAGCGGATCGAAGATTGGGACATCACGCGCATCATCGAGGATTTCGCCGATGCCGCTGAACGGATGCAGGCCGCGGGCGTCGATGGGATCGAGTTGGAGGCTTATGGCCACCTGCTGGAGCAGTTCTGGTCGCCCCTAACCAACGACCTGCCCCACCCTTACGGCGGCAGTCTGGACAACCGCGTGCGCTTTACCTTTGACGTCTTGCGCGCCATCCGCACCCGCTGCGGCACCGATTTCATCGTCGGCCTGCGCTATACCGGCGATGAAGCCACCCCGGGCGGCACGACGAAGGCAGAGGGGCTGGAGATCAGCCGCAAGCTGCGCGACAGCGGTCTGGTGGATTTCCTGAACGTGGTCCGGGGCCGGATTGACACGGACCCAGCGCTGACCGACCTGATCCCGATTCAAGGCATGAAAAGCGCGCCGCATCTGGATTTCGCGGGCGAGATTCGCGCCGCAACCGGTTTCCCCACCTTTCATGCCGCGCGGATCCCCGATGTGGCGACGGCCCGCCATGCCATCGCCAGCGGCAAACTGGACATGGTCGGGATGACCCGCGCCCATATGGCCGACCCGCATATCGTGCAAAAGATCATCGAAGGG
>JBAXLX010000369.1:0-3457 GCA_037134595.1 Pseudomonadota bacterium | reverse complement strand
GGCCGGTATGGCATGGCGGGGATGGACCCAATTCAGGCGATGTTCGGGGCCAGTCTGGTCGCCTTGGTGCTGTGTTTGCCCTTGGTGATTGTGACCGGGTCGTGGGTCAGCCCCCTGCCGCCGTGGGGGCAGGCCGAGGGGGCTTTGCTGCTGTCGTCATCCCTGCACGCCTTGCTTTATGCGGGCTATGTCGGGCTGGCGGCCAAGGCGGGGGCGGTGTTTGCCAGCCAAAGTTCCTATATCGTCACGGCGGCGGGCCTTTGCTGGGCGATGCTGCTGCTGGGGGAACGCTTCTCACCCTTGGTGTTTGTGGCTTTGGCCGTGATGCTGGTGGGTGTCACCTTGGTGCGCCCGCGTCCGCGCGCTGCCTGAGGGCGGGGTTGCAGCGGGGCCTGTGGCTGGTGTAGACGACGGCGAGTTCAAAACGGCGGGGAACACGGGCATGTCAGGGCATTCCAAATGGTCGACCATCAAGCACAAAAAGGGCAAGACGGATGCGCTGCGCTCTAAGGTGTTTTCCAAGCTGAGCAAGGAAATCACCGTGGCGGCCAAGATGGGCATGCCCGATGTCGACATGAACCCCCGCCTGCGCTTGGCCGTGAAAGCCGCCAAGGCGCAGTCGATGCCCAAAGATGTGATCGACCGCGCGATCAAGAAATCGCAAATGGGCGATGCGGCCGATTACCACGACATCCGCTACGAAGGCTACGGCGTGAACGGCATCGCCATCATCTGCGAGGCGCTGACCGATAACCTGAACCGCACCGCCAGCAATGTGCGCTCGTATTTCACCAAATGCGGCGGCAATCTGGGCCAAACCGGATCGGTCAGCCACAGTTTTGACCGCGTGGGCGAGATCAGCTACCCGCTGTCGGCTGGATCGGCCGACGACGTGATGATGGCCGCTTTGGACGCGGGCGCGGACGATGCCGAAACCGATGAAGACGGCCACTGGATCTATTGCCAGATCGAAGACCTGCCCACCGTCTCGGACGCCTTGGAAAAGGCCTTGGGGGAATCGACCGAATCCAAGCTGATCTGGAAGCCGCAAACCCTGACCGTGGTGGATCTGGAAACCGCGCAAAAGCTGCTGCGCTTGGTGGATATGCTGGAAGAGGACGACGATGTGCAATCGGTCGTCCACAACTTCGACATCCCAGAGGACGTGGCGGCGCTGCTGTAAGGAGTTGCGGCCGGTCGTGTAGCGGTCCGTGGGCTTTGGGATTGAAGAGGTTGGGGGGTTCGATCCGTGTCGACTTTACCAAACTCACTATATATTACAAAACCTTAAGCCGCCCTTCGGGGCGGTTCTGGTTTTTTCAGAAAGGTTGTAAAGACCAATAAAAGCTGGGGTGCGGGGTTTGGGTGGGGAACCTGTGTGGGCTGCGCCATGGCTGATTGTGGATCGTTCATGCGTCAGAACAATCAGGGAAACTGAACTGGTGAATCGGAATAAGTTTTGGCAACGCCAACGCTACAGGCGTGACGACCGCAGGGTGAAAATGCGGTTTGAGACTTCGCAGGAAGAAAAAAATAGCGGATCGTGCTGCCGAAACTGAACTTGCAAGTTGCAGTCTTGTGCGATATCGTGTAGGTTTGGGTTGGACTGCGTTTTAGAAAAATTTGAGGAGCAAAAAATATGAATTTTTCAGCGAGACGAATCAACTCGGCTGCGCGAATAAACAACGCTCGTACCTATCTAGAGATCGGCGTCCAGAAGGGTGAAACATTCTTTGACGTTGAAATAGAACACAAAGATGCTGTTGATCCGCATTTCTTATTTGAAACATCTCCCTTAGCTTCCGAGAAAGTTCGTTTCTTTTCGCAAAAAAGCGATGCGTTTTGGACGTCAGACAAACCGCTAAAGTACGACCTTATCATGATCGACGGCCTCCACACCTTTGAGCAAACGTTCAGAGACCTGTTGTGTTCGATGCGTTTTTCACACGATCGGACAGTCTGGCTCATTGATGACACGCTGCCGACAGATGTATTCTCCGCGATTCCGGATCAAGCAAAATCCTACCGTGAACGTAAAAAGATGCAGATCGGTGGCTCTCCGTGGCATGGTGATGTATATAAGATTATCCCCGCCATTCACGATTTTGTCCCTGTTCTTGAGTATGTTACCATCATTGATTCCGGCAATCCACAGACACTAGCATGGTACCAAACGCGCTCTAACTTCCAAGCGCGCGAAGATAATCTTGAGACAATTAGTCGAATGACATTTTTCGATATTGAGTCTCACATTTCGATATTTCGTCTGGTTGAGGAATTTGAAGCGCTGAGCCAGCTAAAGAACGCTTTTTCATAGTGTTTAAAACAATTTTTTGAAAGGTGTGAACATAACGCTCCAGTGCATTGACTTGTCCACCACCCGTTGACTTCGATAGAGCGTTGGGTGGTGGTCAGTGCCGGGTGACCCGCGCGCGATTGAACATCACGCAGCGATCCTGCGAACGATGGATTCCCACGTTCTGCGTTGGTGATGTAACTCCGCCGACCCGACTGCGATGCGCCATACCGCAGCCGTCCGGTGGTCACATTCCCACGTCTAAGCTAAATTCTGCATCGCCGCCCGTTTGGTATCGGTCTTGCACGCCACTGGCAGCCATTGCAAAGACCGTTCGCTTCACAGTCTTACGACCGGCTAAAACGCCATTCGGTGACTTGCACGCAGGTTTCACCCGGTTCCAGTTCGATCGACGGAAAGCCGGGGTGGTTGGGCGCATCGGGCCAGTTTTGCGCCTCGATGGCGAGGCCCTCATAGGTTGGCCCCCCCGGACGCTGGGCGCTGCGGGCGTCAAAAAGCTGGATGCCGGGTTCGGTTGTGGCGACCGTCATCATCAGCCCATTCGCGCCCGTCAGCCATAGCACATCGCGCAGGGCCTGACGGCCGGCCGAGAGGCAAAAGTTGTTGTCCAGCACCGTATCGGCGGGGGTGATTTTGCGGCCACGGCGGAAATCCATCGCGGTGCCGCTGACATCGGCGATCTCGCCGGTCACACAGAAATCATCGTCGGTCGGCAGGTAGCTAGAGGCTGCGATTTGCAGGCTGTGGCCTGCCCAACTGGTGCTGCCATCCAGGTTCCAATAGCTGTGGTTGGCGGCGTTAAACAGCGTCAGCGCATCGGTGGTGGCTGTCACCTCTAGCCGCAAGCGCGCGCCGTCGTGCAGCGAGAAGCGGGCGGTGACATGGCGGTTGCCGGGCATATTGCCTTGGCCATCGGGCAGATCGACCGATAGGGTGACGGCGGTATCGCTCGCCTCGACCATGGTCCAGACCTTGTGCTGGGTGCCAGCAGCGCCGCAGTGCAGGGTGTGTTTGCCGGATTGGTTGGCCTCAAACGTCACGATCTTGCCGCCGATCGGGGCTGTGGCCCCTTTGAAGCGGTTGACCACGGGGGCTACGAGCGAGCCGTGGTGGCGCATCTTGCCTTCGTAATCGGCCAAG
>JBAXLX010000368.1:0-3460 GCA_037134595.1 Pseudomonadota bacterium | reverse complement strand
ACAGCGCCTTGGTGGCGGCAGTGGCGGTCGATGCGCTGGGGGCGGACAAGGTGCGCTGCGTGATGCTGCCGTCGCGCTTTACATCGGCTCATTCTTTGGAAGATGCAAAGGCCGTGGCGCTGGCCTTAGGCACGAAACTGGACACTGTGCCGATCAGCGGCCCGCAAGAGGCGGTGGGGGAAGCGCTTTCCCCCCTATTTGCGGGCACCGACCCCGGGATCACCGAAGAAAACATCCAATCGCGCCTGCGCGGGCTGCTGTTGATGGCGCTGTCGAACAAGTTTGGCGAGATGCTTTTGACCACGGGCAACAAGTCAGAAATGGCTGTGGGCTATTGCACGATCTACGGCGATATGAACGGCGGGTATAATCCGCTGAAAGATATGTACAAAACTCGCGTCTTTGCCACCTGCCTGTGGCGCAATGCCACCCACCGCCCTTGGATGCTGGGCCCCGCAGGTGTGGTGATTGCGCCGCGCGTGATCGAAAAGCCGCCCTCGGCAGAGCTGCGCGACAATCAAACCGACCAAGATAGCCTGCCCCCCTACGAGGTGCTGGACGCCATCTTGCACGGGCTGGTCGAGGAAGATCTGTCGGTCGCCGAGATCGCGGCGCGCGGTTTTGATCTGTCCACGGTGCAGCGGATCGAGCATCTTTTGTACATCAGCGAATACAAACGCTTCCAATCGGCCCCCGGCACGCGGCTGACCCAAAAAGCCTTTTGGCTGGATCGCCGCTATCCCATCGCCAACCGTTGGCGGGATCGGCCGTGAGTCTCGCACTATATGCCCTTGCCGCTGTGGCCGAGATTGCGGGGTGTTTTGCGGTGTGGAGCTGGTGGCGCGGCGCTTCGGCGCTGTGGCTTGTTCCGGCAGCGGCCAGCCTTGCTGCCTTTGCGTATTTATTGGCGCTGACACCCCCCAGCCATGCCGGACGCAGCTATGCGGCTTACGGCGGGGTGTATATTGCGGCCTCGCTGCTATGGCTTTGGACGGTGGAAGGCGTGCGGCCGGATCGGGCTGATCTGGGCGGCGCGGCTTTGGCCTTGGCGGGGGCGGCGGTTATTCTGCTGGTGCCGCGCGGCTGAGCCCTTTGCCTCCGGCGGGGATATTTGGGCAAGTATGAAAGGGGGGTGCGGGGGGTTAGATTTCGCTGATCACGCATTCGGGCAAAAGGCGGCGCACATCCTCGGCTTTGCACAGTTGGGTGGCATCGCTTGTCACGGCGGCTGAGGCTGCAGCGCTGCCCAAGGCGAGGGCGCGTTCCGGCCCCTCGCCGCGCGCTAACGACAGCACCAAGCCTGCAACAAAGCTGTCGCCTGCACCGACCGTGCTTTTGACTTTGACCTTGGCGGCCTTGGCGAATATGCGCCGATCCTGATCGACCAGCACCGACCCATCCGCGCCGCGTGCCACGACCACCATCTTTGCCACCCCGCGTGCCACCAAAGCCGCAGCAAAGTCAGCCGAATCGCTGCGCGTGGTCAGGGGAAGGCCTGCAAGGCTTTCGGCCTCGTCCCCGTCCATGCGCAAGATCGCCAGATTTGGGATGGGATGGGCCACTGCCTGTGCTAAGGCGGGGCCGGAGGTGTCAAGCACCACCTGCAGCCCCGGCATGGCTTGCGCAAGGCTGGCGGGGAAATCGACCGACACGCCCGGCGGCTGGCTGCCCGAGATCACGCCAAAAGCCCCCGGCCGCGCTGCAGCGCGCAGCAGGGCAAAGACGCGCTCTTGGTCTTGAACGCTCCACACCGGGCCGGGAAGCATGAAGCGGTATTGCCGGCCGGTGGAGGTTTCGGTGACGGTCAGGCTTTGGCGCGACTCGTCGGGGGCGGTCATGGCAAGAAAGGGCACGCCCTCGGCGCGGATCAGCCCTGCCAGCTTGTCGCCCGTCAACCCGCCCAAGGCCACCAGCGCCAGACTGTCCCCGCCCAAGGCGGCGATGGCGCGGCTGACGTTCAAGCCGCCACCGCCCGGATCAAGCAGCGGCGCCGTGCAGCGCAGTTTGGTGTCGGGGATCAAGGCTGCAACCTCGCTGGACAGATCCAGGGCGGGGTTCAGCGTCAGGGTAACGATCGGGGTTTGCACGGGATGCACCTTTACGGGCTGTCTGAAAGCGGCTGACCTGTCGCGGGGTCTGATCGCGCAGGCCAATGGTGTAAGTATAGGCCCCCAACTGCCATCCGTCGAGCAGGCAGGGCATGGGCCCCCTTTCGCCAAGGCGATCGCTCCACCCGATCCCGCCCCATCCGAACTGGACATTTCTGCCCCGCCATGTCAGGGAAGACCGTTGCTGGAGGCTCCTATGACCCAACGTCCGACTGTCACGCGCTTTGCGCCCTCGCCCACGGGCTATATCCATGTGGGCAATTTGCGCACCGCTTTGATGAACTACCTGATCGCCCGCAAGACGGGGGGCACCTTTATCTTGCGGTTGGATGACACCGATCAGGAACGCTCCAAGCAGGAATATTGTGACGGAATCATGCAGGACCTGGAGTGGCTGGGCCTGCACTGGGACAGGGTCGAACGCCAAAGCCTGCGCTTTGACCGCTACCGCGAGGCCGCCGAAGAGCTGAAAGCCAAGGACCGCTTCTACGAATGCTTCGAGACTCCGGTTGAGCTGGACCTGAAGCGCAAAAAGCAGCTCAACATGGGCAAGCCGCCGGTGTATGACCGCACCTCGCTGCACCAGTCGGCCGCCGAGAAAGCCGCGCTGCGCGCCGAAGGGCGCGAGGGCTATTGGCGCTTCAAGCTGGATCTGGCGCGGATCGAATGGAATGACGGCATCTTGGGGCCGATCTCGATTGATGCGGCGTCGGTGTCGGACCCTGTGCTGATCCGCGCGGACGGGCAGATTTTGTATACTTTCGCCTCGTCGGTAGATGACATCGACATGGGGGTGACAAACATTGTGCGCGGGGCCGATCATGTGACCAACACGGCCACGCAGATCCAGATCATGCAGGCCATGGGCGGCACCCCGCCCGATTTTGCCCACCACTCGCTGCTGACCGGCCCCAAAGGGGAAGAACTTTCCAAGCGCTTGGGCGTGCTGGCGCTGCGCGATCTGCGCGCAAGCGGCATCCAGCCCATGGCGCTGCTCAGCCTGATGGCGCGGCTTGGGTCGTCTAAGCCCGTTGAACTGGCGCAGTCGATGCAAGAGTTGATCGACGGCTTTGACGTTGGCAGCTTTGGCGCTGCCCCGACCAAGCTTGACGCGGATGATCTGCTGCCGCTGACACGCGCGCACAACCAAACCCTGCCCTTTGCTGCTGTGGCCGAGCGGATTGCTTCCCTCGGCGTGCCCGCTGACCAAGCCGAGGCGTTCTGGGCGGTGACGCGCGAAAACATCACCGTGCTGTCGGATCTAGGCGCATGGTGGGCAATGTTTCGCGACGGGGCCGACCCGCTGGTTGATCTGGAAGACGCGCCCTTTGTCGCCGATGCGATTGCCATGC
>JBAXLX010000367.1:0-3474 GCA_037134595.1 Pseudomonadota bacterium | reverse complement strand
GTGAAGACGGTATAGGCCTTCTGGTGGGTTTTCGGGAACTTGTAGTTCGCCGCTTTCTTCAGCCAACCAATCGGCGACCCGCAGCTGCCATCGCCACCATCGGCAATCCGGCAACCATCCGTGTAGGCCGGGAACTGGATGAAATCGAAGCCGTCTGCATCGGTGAAGTTCGGGGTCCAGTTGAAGGTGATGATCCCGCGGCCTTCTTTCTTGGCCGATGCCAGTTCCGCCCAGATCGCATCGGCAGAGCCGGCGAATTTGACGACATACTTGTCATCCAGACCCAGCGCCTTGATGCGATCAGGCATCAACTCGCCGTGCCAGCTTTGCGGACCTTCCAAGATACGGCCCTTGCCCTCGGAATCGGCCGTCGCAAAAACGGCGGCGCAGTCCTTAAGCGCCTCCCATGCGGGCAGACCGGGGCAGAGGTTTTGTTCAACGACGTAATGCGGAACGCCAAGCTCTTCCAGCGTCATGGCCGCATGGTTGCCGGCGTCGATGATGCCGCCTTGGGCCATCGCGTTGTAGAACGATGCGCCAAAGGTCGACTGCCAAACTTCATGGCTGATCGTCACGTCGCCGTTGCGGATGGCTTCGTAAACGGCCTGCGAATCCGCCGGAACATATTCAACCGTGTCGCCAAGGCTTTCAAAGATGCCACCGATCACATAGGCCATCACGACCTGGCTGGACCAGTTGTGAGTCGGGATGACGATCGGTTCGGCCGAGTCTTGAGCAAAGGCTGCTTGGGGAAGACCTCCAAGCGTGAGAGATAGAACGGCTGCGCTCAGCGCAGTATTCAGATATTTCAGCATTTTTTTCCCTGTTCGCGTTTTTGTTTGATTAATCGCACGTAAGGCACGTAGAAGGATCGGCTGTGAATTTCCTCACAGGAAATAATTTAGCACAGAGATAATCGTCCTTGGCTAGTTTTTTGTCCTTAGCCATGTCTTTTTCAGCGTCGGAACCCGGTTTGGGAGTTTTTTCAGCGGTACAGGATATCCCGGAACACGGCCTTGCGGATGGCGGGGGTTGAACCTGATACGGGCGGACTTGGCTTGGATCGCGGCCATTGGCGGGCTCGATCCGGGTCGCAAACCGTCCTGATAACGGCATGATCAAGGCCGCGTATGGCCGTCAAAAAGTCGAAGCGAAACCAGATCAGGTCCGACGAAATCGCGGCGTGAAACGGTCAGGCCGAAAAGGAACATCCCAGTTCGGTCAGAACCGACCGGAATGCCGTGTTCCCCCGGATCAAGGCTTTGTTTTCCAGATCAACCAGTTGTTCCGGCGAAAGCTGCGTTTGGTCCAGCACAAGGTATTCCGGGTCAAAAGGCGGATCAGCATAGGCGAAGGCCCCTTCGCCCAGTGTCACACCTGCCAAAGGCAAGCGACTTTCGCGGATCGGTGCGCTATAGGCCCAGACGTTTTCAAATGTGATCCGCCGCAGCCCGTGTTCCAGCAAACGCTTGCTTAGTCGCGCGAGGGGAAGGAACCCATCCCCAATGGGCACCCCAACCACCTTGAGTTGCCCTGCATGTTCTGGGCGCACCATGACGTGATCTTTGAAATGAACCGAATGGACATGCGGCAAGACCGCATCCAAGGCGGCTTCGGGGTCTTCCAGCACCATTTGTGAGTTGCCATAGTCATACAGGATTTTCAGCGCAGGATGCCCAACGGCCTCGACAATAGAGGCCAGTTCCGGACCAGTGAAATCCTCATGGTTTTCCAGCACGATGACGATGCCTAGATCGTTTGCAATCGGCGCGACGGCGGTCAAATCGCGGATTGTGGCCGCCATCATCTCGGCCGGGGTGCCGCTACGCCGCGTATAGGTGCGCAAGGACGTCGCCCCCATCCGCTGTGCCACACCCAGCAGTTCGGTCATATGGGCAGGCTCTGTCCCCGAAGTGTCCACTTCCAGACTGAAGCCAAGCCCCTGAAGATGCGCCCGCAAGCGGTCCATCCGCCAGCTTTCCCGCCCGCCAAGGTGGCGATAGTTTGGATTGTTCAAAGACAGGCTCAGGCCCTTGAACCCCAGTTCTGCCGCCAAATCCGCAAAGGCGACGCAGTCAAAGCCGGGCTTGTGGGCAAAGTGATGCCAAAGGCTAAAGCTGTGAATTGTGGGTTCAATCTGCATCGTCTCGGTCCATATCGGTCATTTCGGCGGCATAGGCTGTGGCATAACGCTCCCGCACATCAGCCTCGGCTCGGGTTTCAGAGCGCCACAGGCAATAGGCCGCCATGCGCCACGCATAAAACGGTCGCAGCGCCAGATAGCGGGCTTTTAGGTCAGGACGGCCAAGGGCGTGCCAAAACTCGGCCTGCTCGAACGCGGTCAGGACCGCATGTTCGCTGAGGATTTGAAAGGCGGGCGACAGGAAACTGTAGATATCCTCGGCCAAGTCCCCGGCAGCAGGGCATTGCCAATCAATGATCCGCAAGTCCGTGCCTTGGGCGATCAGGTTGCCGGGCCCAAGATCGGTGTGGATCAAGGAGAGGCGGGCAGGAAGGGCGATGTCACGCAGGGCAGGGCGCAGGGCGGGCACGGATGTGCAGCGTGCAAACAGGGCATCGCCTTCGGCCAGAATCTCTGCCGGAAGCAGCGGTACGCGGCGAAAGCCCGCGGGGTCTGCCGCCTCTTTGCGCAGCAAAATACGCGCAACTTCGGCGGTGCCGGCCTGCCACGGGCCGCCTTCGACATAGTCATAAATCATGACCGACGCTTCCGGCCAGTATTGAAAGAGCCGAGGTGCGACGTTCAAACCATCAAGGCGTTGTAAGGCGCGGGCCTCGTCGTCAGGTCGATTTGGAAAGAGGGTTCCGGTCGTTTCGGGCGCGAAGCGTTTCAGGACCAGTTTTGTGTCTGCGGTCTGAACCAACAGCACCTCGTTCAAGTAGCCGCCCTTTAACGGACGAAGCGTGACAGGGCCTTGCCATAGCCCTGCCTCTTTGAACAGCGTCTCAACTTGGTCTTGGGTCATTGATGCGCCTGCAATCGGGCCAGAAGGTCTGCTTCAATCTCTAGCCCCTCGACGGCGAAGCGGACTTTGTTCGCTTCACGCCGCGCATTGGGCAATCGCGCGCCTTGTTGTTCGGTGATCGACGCCATCAACTGCTGAACGGTGGCATCAAATCCACCAGACGAAAACCCCTGCGGGTCAATGGCGATGAAGAACTGGCCATTGTCGATCGGCGTGCCGTCATTGTCGGTGAACGAGCCTTGCTGCGGGCCAAGCCTGCCACCCGCCAAGGCGGCGCACAGCACCTCGACGAGCAGACCGATGGAGAACCCCTTTACCCCACCGGCTGGTGCCATTGACCCAGCAAGCCCTGCCTTGGCATCGGTTGTCGGTGCGCCGTTGGCGTCCAAAGCCCAGCCCAATGGGATGGGCTGCCCTTGATCTGCCGCGCGCTTCACCGCCGTCCAAGCCACGGCGGTGGCCGATTGATCGACCAAGAACGCAATCT
>JBAXLX010000366.1:0-3477 GCA_037134595.1 Pseudomonadota bacterium | reverse complement strand
GCGCAACGCGGTCGGTCAGCACCCGCGTTTTGCCCGATCCGGCATTGGCCGAAAGCCAAGTGGACACGGCCGGATTGGCGGCGGCGACCTGATCTTGGGTGGCGTCAAGCGGGGTCATCTTGGCCTACCTTGATCAAGGTTGCGCGGTCGGTCATGTCCCATTCACCAAAGCGGGCGAGGTGGTCGTAATCGCCCGGCGTGCGCATATCAAACACGGCACGCCGTGACGTGTAGCCGGTTTGCGGGTTTTGATAGGCGGCAATAAGCGCTTCAAACCGCGCCCAGATGGCGTCGATTTCTTCGGTTTCTAACTTCGTATCAACCGCCTTATCGCCAGAGCCAAGCCCGATATAGCAGATGCCCGAAACCCGCATCAGTTGCCCGCCAAAAGCCCCGCGTTCGGCCATGGCCGCGGCCAGATGCAGTTGCAATTCCAGCGTGGTTTGCTGCGGCTTGGTGGGCGGGGTGCCGGTCTTATAGTCAATCAGCACCACGCTGCCATCGGGCAAAAGGTCAATCCGGTCGGGGATGCCCGTTAGGGTAAAGCCCGTCTGGCCCACCGCAACAGCCCCTTCCTTTTCGGTCAGCACCGTCTGCCCGCCCCATTTTTCATCTTGCCGCAGGAAGTGGTCTGCGGCCCGATCCAACCGCGCCAGCCACAAAGCGCGGGCAGAGGGGAAGGGGGTATCTTGCGCCAAAACCTCTGCCGCGATGGACAACAGGCGCAGGCGGGCCTCGGCGGTTGGTTCGCCCTGTGGGCGGTCTTTGACGAAGCGTTCCAGAATGCGGTGAATGGCTGTGCCGCGCTCGCGCGCATCGGGCTGGGCGCGCAGGGGGTTTAGCGGCTTCAGACGCAGGATGTATTGGGCATAGGTGGCGTAAGGGTCACGGATCAGCGTGCGAATTTTGGTCAGCGCAAGGCTTGTGGGCCGTGCCGCCACGGGCGGGCAAACCTGCGGGCGCGGGGCGGGAAGTAGGCCCGCATCGGGCAAAGCTTGGGGTTGATCGACAGCCGTGGTGCGTGTCAGCCAAACGCTTCCCCGCGCTTCCATCTGGTGCAAGGCAAGGGGGCCGTTTTGCGGCCCCAATCCCGCCATCAGATTGCAAAGCCGGTTCAGCCAGCGCGAGGGAACCGTTTCCGCTTCAGCATCGCGCAGGGCGCGTGACAGCACCACTTCGGGTGCGGCCACCGCCTGTTGATAGTCATGCGCGGAGAGGCCAATCTGACGTTCGGGCAAAAGCAAGCTGGCGTCTTTGCGCATCTGGCGGTTTAGCCACGGGTCAGGGGATGTGGCGGCGGGCCATGTGCCCTCGTTCAGGCCAGCCAGAATGACAAGGTCAGCCGTAATCTCGCGGGCTTCGCGGGGGCCGTGAAAGGCCACCAGCGGGTGGCCAGTCACAGGGCTGCGCACCTCTTCGCGGGCGATCAGGCTGTCAAACAGCATGCGATAGTCCGAAGGCGACATCGCGCCTTGATGGTCAGCTTCGGCCTTTAACTGGTCCATCACCTTGCGGGCGGCGATGCCGGGGTCTTTGTCCCACAGGGTGCCTGCGCCGTAAGGGGCGGTGCCGCGTGCCAAAGTTTCGGCCACCGTCAGGTGGCGGGTGATGTGATCAGCCAAGGTTTGCGCCGCAGGGGCCAGAACCTGCGCCAAAACCGCCCCAATAGATGCGCCCCAAGCGGGGGCCTGCGGGTCTTTATGGGCATTGGCCCAGTCTTGCACAGCATCTGCCGTGGGAAAGGCGGGGCCATTGCGGCGCAGGTGCAGTTCCAAATCCCGCGTCAGCAAAAGATGCTTGCCACGATCCGCCCCGCTGCCTGCCAAAGGGTGCTTCAGCAGCACCATAAGCCCATCGGCGGTGCTCGGCGCTTCGAACGCGCGGGCGAGGTGGCGCAGCAGGCGGCCGGGGGCGGACAGGGCCAAGGGGCTACCGGCGGAGTCGTCTGGCAAAACGCCCCAACGATCCAACTGCGCCTCGACCCTGCGGGCAAGGGTGCGGTCTGGTGTGATCAGTGCTGCCTTTTGGTTGCGCGAAATGGCACGGCGCAGGATCAGGGCAAGGGCCAAAGCCTCTTGCCGTGGGTTGGCGGCTTTGAGCAGGGTCAGGCCGCCGGTGCTGGCGGTGAGATCGGGCAGCGATTGCCCCTCGGCCAGCCATTGGTCGGTCACGGGCGCAGGCCGCAGCGAAAGCGAGATCAAACGGTTGCGCGCCGCGTCAACGGGGGGCGTGTGGCACCAAGGTTTGATCTGATCCGGCGTGATCTGTAACGCATCCATAAGGCGGCGGTACCGATATTGCGGATGGTCTTCAAAGCTGAGCGCATCTTGCATCCGCGCCCAGACGGCGGCGGGCAGGTCGAAGTCAAACCCCGGCAGCACGATCTGCCCCTGCGGCAGGGCTGCCACCGCCCGCATCAAGGTCGCCACCGGCCCCCGCGATCCGGTTGACCCTGCGATGATCACCGGCCCTTGCGGCGGATGGGTCGCCCAAAGGGCCGCCAACCGCTCTGCCGCAAGGCGGGGGCGGGCGGGGCCGTCTTGGGCCAGCATGAAGGGGGCGATGATCTTGAGAAACTCTTGCGTGCGCGCCCAGTGCTCGGAATGGCCGGTGACATCCAAGGCCGACAGGGCCGAGGCCACCACACCCTCGTCGTGCATTTCATCCACCAACAGCCCAAGGCTTTGCGCCAGATCGAACAGGGCGGCGCGGGGGGCTAGGTCGGGCTGGGCCGTCAAAAGCCGCTCGATCAGGCGGGCAAGTTCCAATTGCCGGCCAAGGGCGCTGGGGGCGGCGGGCAGGTCTGACAGGATAGGATGCTGGCCAAGGTCTGACAGCACCCATAGGCGCGGCAGAAAGCTGGCTTTGCCTTGCACGAAGGCCTCGATCACGCGGCGGCGCATTCTTTGGCTGTTCAGGTAAAGGGTGACTTGGGCCATCGCCTCGGGCGGTTGATCGCGCAGACGCGCGGTCAGGCCGCGCACCAGTTCGGTGGCGAAATCAACGCCGCAGGGCAGGGCGAAAACGCTATTCATGCAGCAGGCTTTCGGCCAAGGGGATAGCCGCAGGATAGCCCACATCGCACCAGCCGCCTTGGTGGAATAGGCCGTAAGCGCGGCCTTGGGCGATCATCTTGTCCCACAGCAGGTTCAGGGAAAAGGCTTGTTGGTCAAAACTTGCCAGCCCTTGCGTGCGCAAAATCTGCGCGCCAAGGTAGACGGGGCCGGATGCGCCCTTTGCCCGTGATAGCTTGCCCTGCTCATCCCCCAAGAAGTCACCCGCTCCTTTATGCCCCCGCGCCTGATCTGGGTGGGCCAGCAGCAAAAGCCCATCCATCCGGTCAGAGTCCCACGCTGCCGCCAGTTGGGCCAAAGGGTTCTGCCCCGTCCAAACTGCATCGGTGTTCAGCAGCATCACAGGCCCCGATCCGAGCAGCGGCAAGGCCGCCCGCAGCCCGCCGCCGGTGTCAAGGATAGG
>JBAXLX010000365.1:0-3484 GCA_037134595.1 Pseudomonadota bacterium | reverse complement strand
CTGGTCATATTCGGCCAAAATCGTGACCCTGTCCAAAACGGCGGATTTTATCGCCTCTTGCCACGGCCATAACGACAGCGGGTAATAGCTTAACGGCCTAAAATCTGCATTCAGCACCAAGGCCGGACAGAATTTCAGCGTGGCGGGATCGCGCACGAAGTTGGTTCGAAAATCGCCGTCCATTTCGCAAAGCCCTTTTTGCAGGCCCGCGCCTTCGGCACAAGATGCGCCACTGCGCGTTACACTTTCACTATATATGGCGCTTTCCAACTGGCAAGCCCCAACGCGTCGTCCCTATCTTTGTTGCAAAATCCCATGACAGGGGTGTGACACCGGCAAGCCCTTGCCGCTTGCACCCCGCGGGCGAAACTTTCGCTTTCTTGCCCCTGCCCGCCCCGCTAAGAGGCGAAAAACGAAAGGACCGACCCATGCCGATCCCCCGCCGCGCCTTTCTGGCGTTTGGCCTTGCCGCTTTGGCCGCCTGCACGCAAAAAAAACCCGAAGTATACCAGCCCGGGCGCACCCCCGAGATGGACCGCTTGGTCGACAAATACGCCAAAATCTACGACATGCCCGCCAGTCTGATCCACCGCGTGATCCAGCGGGAAAGCGATTATAACGCGAAAGCGCGGCATGGGCCTTATTACGGGCTTATGCAGATTTTGCCGCAAACCGCAAAGACTATGGGATTTAGCGGCCCCGCCTCGGGGTTATTGGATGCTGAAACCAATTTGAAATACGCTGGCAAATACCTGCGGGGTGCTTGGCTTTTGTCACATGGCAGCCAAGACAAGGCGGTTTATTGGTATGCGCATGGCTATTATTACGAAGCCAAGCGCCGCAAAATGCTCAAAGAAACCGGCCTTGTCAGCTAAGGGCGGCGTTTAATACCAAGCGTCGGCCACCCCCGCTTTCTTGCGCGCGACATAATCGGCCAAAGCATCCTGCGTCGCCACATCCATGGGTGGGGCTTCATAGTCGGCCAGCCGCTTTTTCCACAAGGCGTTGGCGCGGGTGGCCGCATCGGTTGACCCCGCCGCTTCCCACTTTTCAAAGGGTTCGTTGTCAGACAGGTCGCTGTCCCAAAAGGCTGTCTCGTAATGGGCCATAGTATGCGCGCAGCCAAAGAAGTGATTGCCGGGGCCAACCTCGGCAAAAGCCTCCACGGCCAGTTGGTCGTCGTCGATCTTGATCCCGTCCAGATAGGCATGCAGCGCGCCGCACAGATCGGCGTCGAGCATGAATTTTTCGTAAGACATGCTCAAAAGCCCGTCCAAAAACCCTGCCGCATGCAGGATAAAATTCGCCCCGCAATGCACAGCGGCCAGCATCGACATGGTGCCTTCCATCATCGCCTGTGCGTCGGGCAATTTCGAGGTGGTGAAATTCCCGCTGCAGCGCAACGGCAGGTTCAAGCGCCGCGCCAATTGGCCAATCACCATTGACCCCATCGCAGGTTCCGGCGTGCCAAAGGTCGGGCTGCCCGAGCGCAAGCTCATCGAAGACAGGAAGTTGCCGAAAATCACCGGCGCACCCTTCCTCTCCAACTGGGTCAGCGCACAGCCCACCATGGTTTCCGCCAAAGACTGCACAATCCCCCCCGCCGAGGTGACCGGCCCCATCGCCCCGCCCAAGATGAACGGCACAATCACCGCCGCCTGATTGGCCCGCGCATAGGTGCGCAGCGATTTGGTCATCGTGCCGTCCCAGACCAGCGGCGAGTTCACGTTCACATTGCCCAAGATCACACAGTTTTGGTCAACGAAATCTGGTCCGAACAGAATGCGGCACATCTCGATATTGTCTTCAGAGCGGTTTTCCGCCGTCACTGATCCCATGAACGGCCGGTCCGACAGCGTCATATGGGCCAAAACCATGTCCAGATGGCGCTTGTTCACCGCCACATCGGTCGGCTCGCAGATCGTGCCGCCGGAATGGTGGAAATTGGGGCTGGACTGCGCCAATTTGATGAAATTGCGAAAGTCTTCGATGGTGCCAAAGCGGCGTCCCCGGTCAAGGTCCATCACAAAGGGGCTGCCGTAGGCGGGGGAAAAGACCACCGATTTGCCACCGATCTCGACCGATTTGGCGGGGTTGCGGGCGTGCTGGGTAAAGGTTGCAGGGGCGGTTTTCAAAATCTCGCGCAGCATGCCGGGTTCAAATTTCACGAGCAGCCCGTCAACTTTGGCCCCCGCCTTGCGCCACATTTGCAAAGCGTCGGGGTCATCGCGAAATTCGATGCCGGTTTCGGCCAGCACCCGGTCAGCAGCGCGTTCAATCTTGACCAGGTTCTCCTCCGACAAAACATCATAGGTCGGAATGTTGCGCATGATAAAAGGCCGCCCCAGCCCCGTGCCCTTCTTGGACCGTTCCGCCTGCCGCGCCTGCCGCCCGGATCGTTTTGCGTCGCTCATCTCAATCCCCTGCCCTTTGCCCTAGCAAAGACCAAGCCGCGCCAAAGACTTGGCCGAAACCGACCTGCGCAAGTCGCATCTCCTCTATTTGCCCTTTGTCGAAATACTCGCCTGGGGCGCTGGGGGGCGGCAGCCGCCCCAGCCGAGGGGGGTCAGGGGGGGCGAGCAGCCCCCCCTGCTTGCCTCAGGTGATCACATCGGGCACCTGCCGCCCGGTATGGGCCGCGATCTTGGCCAAAAGATGCGCCGCGCGGATCACGGGGGCCAAGGCCTCTTGCGGGTCATGGTTCAGCCCTTCGGGGCCTGCCACATAGCGTTCCAGATACAGCCGCAAGGTCGCCCCTTGGGTGCCGGTGCCCGACAGGCGCAGCACGATGCGGCTGCCATCTGCAAACAAAATCCGCACCCCTTGATTGCGGCTGACCGATCCATCGACGGGGTCGGTATAGGCAAAATCATCCGCAGCACTGATCGTCATGCCTTCGACCGTTTGGCCGACCAGCCCCGACAGGCCAGCGCGCAGCTCGGCCATCATCGCATCGGCCTTGGGTGTTTCAATCGCCTCAAAATCGTGGCGCGAGTAGTAGTTGCGCCCGAATTTCTGCCAATGTTCGGCCAAAATCTGCGCAACACTTTGGCCGCGCAGGGCCAGAATGTTCAGCCACAAAAGCACCGCCCAAAGCCCATCTTTCTCGCGCACATGGTCTGATCCGGTGCCGAAACTTTCCTCGCCACAGATCGTCACACGGCCAGCGTCCAGCAGGTTGCCGAAGAATTTCCACCCCGTGGGTGTTTCATAAGACGCAATGCCCAAAGACGCCGCCACACGGTCCGCCGCAGCCGAGGTCGGCATCGAGCGCGCAATCCCCTTCAGCCCGCCAAGGTAGCCTTTGGCCAGATGCGCATTGGCCGCCAAAACCGCCAAACTGTCAGACGGCGAGACATAAATCCCCCGCCCCACCACCATGTTCCGGTCGCCGTCCCCGTCCGACGCAGCCCCAAAATCAGGCGCATTGGGGCCAAACATTTCTTCCATCAAGGCCTTGGCCCAAGTGGGGTTAGGGTCGGGG
>JBAXLX010000364.1:0-3490 GCA_037134595.1 Pseudomonadota bacterium | reverse complement strand
TGCGGCGTGCTCTTGGATGAGTATGCGCAAAAAGACGTCGAAAGGCACCAAAGCGCGACGGAGCGGCTTCGCGGTGACAGGTCAAAATTCCCTTGGCGCCCCATTGACCAGCCGACCGCAAGCCACCTAGCAGACAGACCTAAAGCGCTGGACCATGACATCCAGCACCTCGGTGGGGTCGCGTTTCCACCAATTTGCGGCACTGAAGATCTCGGCCTCGCAGGGGCCTTGGTAGCCTGCTGCTTCCACCGCTGCACGCACCGCGCGCAGATCGGCCACGCCGTCGCCCATCATGCCGCGGTCAAGCAGAACGTCTTGGGTGTCGGCCAACCAATCGCACAGGTGATAGCCATAAATCCGCCCACCGGCCCGCAACAGTTGGCGCGGCAGATCGGTGTCCCACCAGACATGGTAGACATCAATCGCCACGCCAAGGTTGGGGGCTGCGATGGCATCGCAGATATCCAGCGCATCGCGGGTGGTGGTCAGGCAGGATCGGTTGCCACCATAGACGGGGTTCAGCGGTTCCAACGCCAGACACACGCCCCGCGCGGCAGCATAGGGGGCAGCTTCGGCTACGCGGTCTGTCACCCGTTTCAGGCTTTCGCCCACACCTTTGGTGTCAGGCTCTACCCCGCCGACCACGATCGTCAAGACCTTGGCCTGAAGACCCGCCGCCATGTCGATAGAGGCAAACACCTCATCCATCACCGCAGCGCGCCCTTTGGGGGCCATGGGGCCGACCAGAAAGGGCGTGCGGCACAGGCCCACGACCTCTAGCCCTGCCGCACGCACGCGGTTGCCAATCTCAACCGCCCGCGCCCCGATTTCACGCCGCCAAAAGGTGATCCCGCCCAGCCTACGTTCCGCACAGGCCTCAATCACACGCTCGCACGACCATCCGGCCCCCTTGCCGTCAAGGTTGTGGCCCAAGCTGGCCGTGTTGAGCGCAAGCGCCGCATGGTCATGGGTAAAGTCGCGCATCATGCGCCATAAACGCCAAGCAGCGTCTGCATGCGCTGCACCGCAAGGTCAGGGTCGCGCAACAGCCCGCAGCCGTCTGCCAAGCGGAACACGTCGGTGAAATAGGGCAAGGGGCGCATCGCCTGCGCACCGTTGAGCATGATGAAATGGTCCTGAAAACCATTCAGCCAAGCCAAAAACACCACTCCGGTTTTGTAAAACTGCGTCGGCGGGCGGAAGATCAAACGCGCCAGAGGCACGGTGGGATCCAGCGTGGCGCGGAAAGACTTTGCATCGCCCTCGCCCAGTTTGGTGACCGCATAGGCAGCCGCAGCGGCTAAGGGGTCAAAGATGCCAAGAAGGGCGTGGGAATAGCCCTGATCGTCGCCCTCGATCAGTTCAGGATAATTGAAATCGTCGCCCGTGTACATTTTGACACCCTTGGGCAGACGGCGGCGCATCTGGATTTCCTTGTCCTTATCCAGAAGGGAAATCTTGATCCCGTCCACCTTGGCGATATTGGCGTTGATCACGCCAAGGGCTGTCTCCAACGCCTGTTCGAAATTTGTGGCCCCCCAATAGCCGGCCAAAGCGGGGTCAAACATATCGCCCAGCCAGTGCAAGATGACGGGATGATCGCAGGCCCCCAGCACCTCGGAATAGACCTTGATATAGTCATCCGGCCCTTTGGCTGCTTTGACCAAGGCGCGGCTTGCCATCAGGATGATGCGCCCGCCAAGCGATTGAATCGCCTCAACCTGCTGTAAATATGCGGCTTTCACTTGGTCAAGGCTATGGTCACCGATTGGCAAATGGTCGGTGCCGCAGCCGTTGGCGACCAGCGCATCGGGCAGTTCAGCCTTGGTCCGTCGGATCAAGTCCAAGGCACCGGCCCAATCCAGACCCATGCCACGCTGGGCTGTATCCATCGCCTCGGCAATGCCCAAACCAAGCCCTGCAAGGTGGCGGCGAAAGGCCATTGTTTTGTCCCAATCCACGCAAGCGCGGCCCGACGGGTCGTTCGCCGTGAAAGGATCGGCCACCACATGGGCCGCCGAATAGACCACACGTGCCGGATTGGCCCCAAGCCTTGCCGAGGCGATCGGGGTTCCTGTCAGCCTATACTGCGTCTTGCGGCCGCTGTGGTCTGGGAGAGAAATCTTCATATCAGCAGACCCTTAAAATCGAGAGACAAGCATCCCGGCATCGGCCGAGATCACCTGTCCGGTGGTATAGGGAAGCTTGCCCGTGGCAAGCGCCGCGATGATGGCGCCCATATCTTCGGGCTGGCCGACACGCGGGAAAAGCGTCAAACCCTCTTCGGCGCGCTTGCGGTAGATGTCAATCACGGGGGCGGTCATCTCGGTGGCAATCAGGCCGGGTTGCACGTCATAGACGGCGATGTTTTCGCAGCCCAACCGGACGGCAAGCGCCTTTGAAACCATCGCGGCGGCGGCCTTGCTGGCGCAATATTCGGCGCGCTGAACCGCCACGGCAACAGCGTTGGAGGAGGTGACGTTGATGATCGCATGAAACGCACCCGCGCGGTGACGCGCCAGCAGGCGCTTGGCGAAGGCCTGTGACAAAAAGAACATCGCTTTGGTGTTGACCGTCAGGCAACGATCCCAACTCGCCTCGGTCACGTCCAGCAGGTCGCCTCTGCTTAACACGCCCACCCCAGCATTGTTGACAAGCGTGGTCAGCGGACCAAGCGTGGTCTCAACATAAGACAGCGCCGGATCATGGGCCGCAAGGGTCGTGACATCGAAGGGCACAGCGATACAGGGCGCAATGGCCGAAACCTGCGCCACAGCGGCGCGCAGCTCGGCATCGTCTGCGGGGCCGTTCACCGCCACAGCAAAGCCTTCGCGTGCCAAGGCTATGGCCGCAGCAAGGCCAATCCCGCGCGACGATCCGGTGACAAGGGCCACTTGCCCCGTTTTTGTCATGCTCTTACGCCCTTTTTCAGCAGTTCCCGCGCGATGATCATACGTTGAATCTGATTGGTGCCTTCGTAAATTTGCGTGATCTTCGCATCGCGGTAAAGCCGCTCAACCTCAAACCCGCGAATATAGCCCGAGCCGCCAAAGACCTGCACAGCATCAGAGGTGCGCGCTACCGCCATATCACCGGCGAAACACTTGGCCATCGAACAGGCCTTGGTCGCATCCTCTCCCCGATCAATCTTGACGGCGGCAGAATGCACCAGCAGGCGGGCGGCTTCAATGTCGGTGGCCATATCGGCCAAAAGCCATTGCACGCCCTGAAACTCGGCAATCGTCTTGCCGAACTGTTTGCGCTGACCGGCATAGTCCACCGCAGCCTCAAGACCCGCTTGGGCAATGCCCACGGCAAGCGCGGCAATGCCGACCCGCCCCTTATCCAGCACCGACATCATCATGTGAAACCCGCGCCCCTCGGTGCCCAGCACAGCATCTGGGCCAAGGCGCACATCTTGAAAATCAAGCGCCCCGACCTGACTGGCCCGCTGGCCCATCTTGTGTTCTTTCGGGCCGCGGTTTACGCC
>JBAXLX010000363.1:0-3499 GCA_037134595.1 Pseudomonadota bacterium | reverse complement strand
CATGCGTTGGTGAGTGCCCTCGCCCAGCAAGTATTCGTCCATCTCGCCCAAAACGGGGCCGAACCGATAGGCGTCGTCAAATTCCCATTCGGTAAACTCAGAAATGGCACGCAGGCGGTAGGGAACAAGCTTGGGCAGGACGGCCTGAAAAAACCCGTCAAATCCCGGAACGGCAAAAGCCTCCAGCGGAATTGCGGATTTTGGCCCCACCAAAAGCTGCAACTTTTTGGCACCGGGCACATAGACCGTCACCACCCAGTCTTTGCCCTTGGGATGCGGGCCCAAAACATCAAAAGGTGCTCCGTGACGCCCCTCTGCGATGGCCAAAGCGGCACCAGAGTCGAGAAGAAACTGCGTCATGAATCGTCCTTTGCTGTGCACCCGCGGTTATAAGGCCGAAGGGATCGACCAAATATCGCGCATGTAGTTTCGGATTGTGCGGTCCGAGGAAAAGAATCCAGACCGCGCCGTATTTAACGCGGCCATTTTTGTCCAGCGGTCAGGGTCGGCAAAAGCCTTGTCGACCTCTAACTGCGCTCTATCGTAGGCGTCAAAATCCGACGCCACGAGGAAATAATCGTGATTCCACATCCGGTCGATCAACCCATTGTAGCGATCACTGTGGCCGGGCGAAAAGACGCCTTCCGCGATTTGCTGCAACACCACCTGCAGGGCCGGGCTGGCCTCGATTGACTGGCGGGCATGATCGGGATTCTCGCGGCGCAAATTGGCCTGTTCTGTCGTCATACCGAACAAGAAGAAATTCTCGACCCCAACTTGCTGCAATATTTCGACATTCGCGCCATCCAGCGTGCCGATCGTGGGCGCGCCGTTTATCATAAACTTCATATTCCCCGTGCCCGAGGCTTCTTTGCCTGCCGTCGAGATTTGCTCGGACAAATCGGCCCCCGGCACAAGATGTTCCGCCATGGAGACGTTGTAATTGGGCGGAAACACCACTTTCAGCAAATCGCCAGTGACCGGGTCTGCGTTAATGACAGCGGCGACATCGTTGATAAGGTGGATGATTTCCTTGGCAACCGCATAGCCCGGCGCCGATTTTCCGCCAAATATTTTAACGCGAGGGATATGGCTGCCGCCCGGATTATCGCGCAAGCGGTTCCAATGAGCGATGGTTTGCAGCACATTCAAAAGTTGGCGTTTGTATTCGTGAATGCGCTTAATCTGCACATCGAACAAAGCATCTGGGCTTATCGTAATACCACATTGCGCCTTAATCCAACCGGCCAGCGCGACTTTATTGGCGCGTTTGGCTTTGCCGAAATCACCACGGAAGGCGGCAGTTTCAATTGCAGGCTCCAATTCCTTCAGGCGGTCGAGATCGCTTTCCCAGCCCTGCCCGATCGTATCGGTAATCAATTTTGACAGGGGCTGATTGCACGTCTTCAACCAACGGCGCGGTGTGACGCCATTGGTTTCATTGATGATCCGTCCTGGATGCAACCTGTCCAATTCCGGAAAGAGCGAGGATTTTACCAAATCGGAATGCAGCGCCGAAACCCCGTTCACCTTATGCGCCATGATAAACGCCAATTCGCCCATGCGCACTTCGTGATGTTTGACGATGCCGACATAATGCGGCCGTGACGGGTTGGCATTGCGATGCCACGCGTCAATCCGTTCGACAATTTGCATGTGGCGCGGCAGCACATTGCCGAAGGTGAACGTGGCCCACCGCTCCAGCGCTTCGGGTAAAAGCGTGTGGTTGGTATAGCCCAGACAGTTTTGCGCAATGCCCACCGCATCTTCAAAGTCCAGATGATGGTTATCGACCAGCAATCGCACCAATTCTGGCCCCGCAATCGCGGGGTGGGTGTCATTCATCTGGATCGCCACGAAATTTGGCAAAGCCTTCAGATCAGAATGATTGGCCAGATAACGGCGCAAAATATCTTGCAACGCGGCAGAGGTTAAAAAGAACTCCTGTTTCAGGCGCAATTCCTTGCCCTGATAGGTGGTGTCATCGGGGTAAAGCACGCGCGACAGCGTACGCGCCAAAGCCTCTGGTTCGGCGGCGGCGGTAAAATCGCCGCGATTGAACCGGTCCAGATCGAATTGCTTGGTGGGCAGGGCCGACCACAGCCGCAGCGTATTGGCCCATTTGCCCCCCCACCCCACCACCGGCGTGTCATAGGCCGAGGCAAAGACCGTCTCGCCCGGCACCCAAACCTCGCGCCCGTCGCGGGTTTCGACCGTGCCCTTAAACGGGATGGTATAGGCACTTTCGGGGCGATCAAACTCCCAAGGGTTGCGGTGGATCAGCCAATCGTCAGGCTGTTCGCGCTGTTCGCCGCCGACAAAGCTTTGCCGAAACAGACCATGCTCATAGCGAATCCCGTAGCCATAGGCCGGGCAGCCGACCGTCGCCATCGATTCCATAAAGCACGCCGCCAAGCGGCCCAAGCCGCCATTGCCAAGGGCGGCATCAGGTTCGTCTTCGACCAGCGCGCGGAAATCTTGGCCAAACCCGTCCATCACCTCGATCGCCATCTCGCGCAGGCCAAGGTTCACACAGGCGTCTTCCAGCAACCGGCCAATCAGAAATTCCATCGACAGATAGTACACCCGCTTGCGATCTTCGCCCCAAGTTCTGCGGGTCGAGGCAAACCAAGGGGCCACGATCCGCTCGCGGATCGCAAAAGACAAAGCCATGCGCCAATCAAAGATCGACGCATTGGGCGCATCCTTGCCAATGGTCGATGTCAAATGCCGCAAAACATCAGCCCGCAAGCTGCTGGGAGAAAGGCTTAGATCGTTCACTATTGCGTCCACCGGTTGGTCTGGGTTCGGGGTTGACCCTACCTTGCCTGTCGGCATCGTCAAGGCGCGCGGCGGCGCCAAAGGGTCTAATGCAGCCTTTCGCAGCGCTTTTTTTGTTACCGCAAACATTCTTTGATAGACGTTCATTTTAGTCCTATTTTATTTATAAATTTCAGACACAAATGGATTGCGCCAGACGAGACTCAGCACCGCCTTTAACGCGCGTTTCGCCACGCCCCAAATCATACAGAAGACCAAGCCATTTACAATCACAGCCTGACCAAGACCGGCCAAACAGGCGCGCGTCCATCTGGGCCAGACCCCGCTTTTGCGCTAAAACATTCGGGCAACGTGCGCAAGCAGAGGCCCCATGTCCGCCATCTCGACGATTCGAAACCTTGGCCCCGCGACCGAGACACAATTTGCCAAGGCCGGCATCACAAGCGCCGAGGAGCTGCGCAACATGGGCGCAGATGCTGCCTATCTGGCGTGGCTTCAGGCTGGCTTGCCGGCGCATTTCATCGGATATTATGTGTTGGTCATGGCCCTGCAAGACCGCCCGTGGAACGACTGCAAAGGCGATGAGAAAAAGGCGCTTCGGGTGCGGTTTGATGCGATGAAAGCGCAAGTTGCCGCGTCAGGCCACACCGCGCGCGAGGCGGCTTTGAATTTCTTTGGCGTGATCGCGGCCCCTAAGCCGCCCCGCCCCTGAACAACC
>JBAXLX010000362.1:0-3530 GCA_037134595.1 Pseudomonadota bacterium | reverse complement strand
ACCGCATCTTGGGCAACCTGATTCGCAACGCCCGTCAAGCGATCGAGCAGACAGGCCAAGACGGCACGATCACGCTGGATTGCGGCGAGACCGAGGCCGATTGGTGGATCAGCGTGGCCGATACTGGCCCGGGCCTGCCGCAAAAAGCCCGCGAGCATCTGTTTGCGGCCTTTCAAGGGGGAACCCGCGCTGGCGGCACTGGGCTTGGGCTTGCCATCGCTGCCGAATTGGTGCGCGGCCACGGCGGGCGATTGGAGCTGTTGCGCAGCGATACCACCGGCACAGAATTCGTGATCCGCCTGCCAAAATCGCTTGGACTGGCCGAAGCTGCAGATTGATGCGCTTTCGCCCTTGCAATGGCCCGCCACTGCGTCTAAGTCCGTCCCACTGTGGACTCGTAGCTCAGCTGGATAGAGCATTAGACTACGAATCTAAGGGTCGGGCGTTCGAATCGCTCCGGGTCCACCATTAAATTCAAGGGCTTAGGCAGAAATGCCTAGGCCCTTTTGTTTTATCGGCATCGGGCGGGCAGATGCGGTCTTTTGCACGGCCAAAGCGGGTCACGGCTGCCATGAGCTAGACTGCTTGCACACCAAAGATTTTTAGGTTTATCTAAGGTTAACACCTTCTCGCCGATTCGTAAAATTTATCCCTTTCAGGTGATTGATCCAACATGACCCGATTAAGGCTTGCCGCCGCCTTCGTCCTTCTTGCCAAATCTGCCTGCGCCGAGACCCTGTCGGTTGATGTTGTCACAGCGTCGGTGATCAGCATCCCCACCGAGGTTGCGCTGACCGGCGTTTTGCAAGCGGTCAACGCCTTTCCTGTGGCCTTTGCGCAAGGCGGCCGGCTGATTTCGGTGCAGGTGCAAGAGGGGGCCGCTGTCGTGGCAGGCCAAGAGCTGGCGCGGGTTGATCCGACTCAGGCCGATGCCGCCTTACGCGCGGCCTTGGCCAATCTGCAAGGTGCCGATGCCGCCTTGCGCGCGGCTGAACAGGCCAATGACCGCGCGCAGGGCTTGCTCAAACAAGGCGCGGGCACGCGGGCAGATTTGGACAATGCGACCAAAACCCTGATTGCCGCCCAAGCCACGCATGACCAAGCCACAGCCCAAGCCGCCAAGGCCCGCACGGCGCAAGACAACACCGTTTTGCGCGCGCCGCGCGACGGGACTGTGACCGCGCGTTTGGCCGATCCGGGCGATGTCGCCAATCCGGGGCAAAAGATCCTGACCATGGCCGCGACAGGCGGGCTAGAGGGCGTGTTCAACGCGCCAGATGGGGTCGATCTAGAGGCGTTCTTGGGCAGTCCGGTGACCATGACCCCCATCGACCACCCCGATCTGACGCTGAACGCCAAAATCACTGAGGTTTCCCCGCTGGTCGATGCCCATACCGGCGCGGTCGTGGTCAAGGCCAAGCTTGATGCCGGGGCCCCCGCCGGCGTGGTGTTTGGCACTGCGGTCGTCGGGCGGTTGCAGGTGCCCCAACCCGCAGCCATCACCCTGCCTTGGACGGCCTTGACCTCTTTGGACGGCAAGCCTGCGGTCTGGACGGTCGATCCTTCGGCGCTGACGGTCACGCAAGTGCCTGTGAGCGTCAGCGCCTATGGCGGCGATGTCATTGTGGTGTCGGGCGGGGTGCAGGCCGGCGAGATCGTTGTCACCGATGGATCGCAGCTTTTGTATCCCGGCCGCCATGTGGCCATAATCGCAAAGGGCCAATGATGCGGTGCAGCCTTTTCGCCCTCGCCCTTGTGGTATCGCCCGCCTTTGCCGACACACAATCGCCCGCGCCACAGGGTATGCGCCCGGTTGTCTCTGAAATCCTCAGCCCCGGTGCCGCCCAAAGCCGCGTGTTCACCGGCAGGGTTGAAGCCGAGGTGACAAGCACGCTGGCTTTTCTGACTCTTGGCCGCGTGGCCACCCTTCAGGTCGCCACAGGCGATCAGGTCGCCAAGGGCGCGGTGCTGGCCAGCTTGGACCAAGTCACGCTGGACGAGGATTTGACCGCCGCCCAAGCCGCCCTGCAAGCGGCTCAGGCGCGGGGGGTCTTTGCCGGGCAAAGCTTTGAGCGCGTGCAGGCTTTGGCCAAACGCGCCGTGGCCTCTGCCGCGCAGTTGGAACAGGCGCAAGCAGCGCTAGAGACGGCCAAGGCCGCCATCGCCGCCGCCGAGGCCGATCTGGCCCGCGCCAAGGATGCCGCGAGCTACAGCGCTTTGACCGCGCCGATGGATGGGATTGTGACGGCCACCTTGGTTGATCCGGGCACCGTGGTGTCGGTGGGCACCCCGATCCTGACGCTGGCCGGACTGACCGGGCGTGAGGCGGTGTTGGATGTGCCGCCCGATTTCCTGTCGCTTTTGCACTTGGGCGATGATTTCGAGGTCAGCGGCCGCGGCAGCGCGCCCATCCATGGGGCCCTGACGCGCATCGACCCCTCTGAAGGGGCGGGCGCGCGCAGCCGCCGCATCCATCTGGCCTTGGGCAATCCGGCGAACACCTACCGGCTGGGCGGCTTAATTTCGGCGCGGCTGTCTGCACAAAGCCTGTCGGTGATCTCGGTGCAGAAAGCCGCGCTGGCAGGTGCTGTCGATGCGCCGCAGGTCTGGCGCGTGGGTGAAGGGCGCAAGGTCGCCCTTGTGCCCGTGACGCTGGGCGAGGCTGTCGGTGACCGGGTGGTTGTGACCGCGGGCCTGTCGGCGGGCGATGAAATTGTGGTGCGCGGGGTGCATTCGCTGACCGAGGGGCAAACCGTCGGTGCCGCCCTGACCAGCGCGGGCGACGAGGGGGCAAACTGATGCGCTTTAACCTGTCAGACTGGGCGCTGCGCCATAAGTCGATGATCTGGTATCTGATCCTCGTCTCGCTCTTGGCAGGGGCCTTGGGCTATATGCAACTGGGGCGCGAAGAAGACCCATCCTTTACCATCAAGACGATGATCATCCAAGCGGCCCTGCCCGGTGCCACGGCGCAAGAAACCGTCACCCAAGTCACCGAGCGCATCGAAAAGAAGCTGCAAGAGCTGGAAACCCTCAAATTCACCCGCTCGGAAACCAAGCCCGGCGTGGCGACGGTCTATGTCGAACTGACATCTGACACCAAAGCCCCCGCCGTGGCGGCGACATGGCAGCGGGTGCGCAATATGATGGGCGATATCAGCCGCGATTTCCCCAAGGAATTCGCAGGCTTCGCCTTTAACGACAGCTTTGGCGATGTCTATGGCAATATCTACGCCGTCACCTATGACGGCTATGCCCCGTCCGAGGCCAAGCACTGGGCCGAAACCGTGCAAGACGCGGTGTTGCAACTGCATGACACGGGCAAGGCCGATCTGGTCGGCACGCAAGACCCCGTGATCTATATCGAATTCTCGGCCCGCAAACTCGCCGCGCTTGGGCTAGATTCGGCGGCGGTGCTTAACACCCTGTCCAGCCAGAACGCCATCGTGCCCTCGGGCGAGATCCGTACGGCGGGCGAAAAGGTCACGGTCCGCGTGTCGGGCAGCTTTACCGGTGCCAAGGAACTGGCG
>JBAXLX010000361.1:0-3539 GCA_037134595.1 Pseudomonadota bacterium | reverse complement strand
CCGTCTGCCGCGTCAATGGGGCTTACAACATGGCTGTAGGCCTCGAAGGGGAAGGCGGGCTTAACTTTTTCAACGGTCTTGACGATCATGACTTACTCCAGAATCTGGTCGATGAGCGCCACAAAGCGCTTGATGTAAATTGCCTTGATAGGCCTGTGAGCAGGTACGGACAATGGGTCTTTTACTGAAGGATGTGAAAAAACGTGATGACTGCCCCCAGTGCTTCGCACCTCTAAACCGTGCTGTTTGGCTACTGTGAGTAGTTTCGCCATGGCCCAATCGTTCGGGTTCTGGCGCATTGCATTGAGTAGCTTTGTAGCCGTGTTCATGGCATGAATGATAGTGCCAGTAATATCGTTTCGCAAGAGGAAATTGCTGGCACACAACGGTCCCGTCAATGCCCATGCCGCAAGTCTGGGCAATGCCTGGGTGCCCGCCCATAAGCCCGGCGGTAGACGGCACGGTGGTTTTGGCGCAGTTTGAGACCTGATTGGCGCAGTTCTGGCGCAGTTTCTGCCCGGCGTTAACTTAACGGGCCGTAATTTATTGATGTTCTCGGCCGCCAGCCATTATCAGATATGGATAGCATGCTATATATTATGTAGCTAACATCCTAGCGCCGATGGCATCAGCCAAAGGCCCAATCGGGTCGTAGCGGTGGCTAGGGGTCTTGCCCAGTATGGCGGCGGTAGGCATGGTGGCCTCTACGTGTTGACACAGTGTCACGATGACCGCAATTCGCATCAGGTACGCACTGCGCCGCGTCGTCCCAAGCCCTCGGCAATAAATGCCAGCACCAAGGAATTGAGTGATACGCCTTCCGTTTTTGCCCTTGCTGCCAGCTGCATGTTCATGGATCGGGGGAGTCGTGCCAGCACTTTGCCGGACGCCGATGCGAGTATGGTGAGCATGAATCCGCCACCGTCTGCCGCGTCAATGGGGCTTACAACATGGCTGTAGGCCTCGAAGGGGAAGGTGGGCTTAACTTTTACTGACACACAATGGGCCAGTCTATGCCCATGCAGCAGCTTCCACGCCACATACTCTGACGGCCGCAAACCGTAGTGGGCCAAGACGCCCTCATGCAGGCGCCGGAGTTTGTCAACGAGAAGTGCCTGCACGTCAGACTGCTCGTGCTTCGGAATACGCTACGCTGCCGCCCGCTGAATGCTGGCCAGTGGGTCAAGCTCCGGCTGCCTGATGACGTCTCGGATGGCCTGTTTGATGAAGTCACGCCAGGCCAGGCGACGTGGGTCTGGCATTGGCGCGAAACAGCGGCAAATTAGTGGCCAACCGCAAGGTCCGTTTATTCACGTCAGCAAAAGGCTGCAAGTAGGGCAGATGCACGATCATGAAGAAAATTTGCGCCTTCCTACGCAGCCGTTAGCATTCAGATGACTCCTAGGTTCAGAAATTCGTCGCGTAGCCGAGCCACAACCTGTGGCAGGTCCATTGCGTTCAACTGACTCTTTTTCAGGAAGGCCGTCCACTGCGTCTGTTTGGTTGCATCTCGCGAGAATGTGTCGCTCAAACCGGTGGGAAGTGTGCTGTGCATCGCCAGTTGACGCCGCGCAAAGGTGGTTTTGGATAAGCGCGCAGCTGTGGGGCGGGCAGGTCGATCCGCACGCCTCCGTAGCCGGCTTCCTTGGGGATTGCGACGTCCTTGACCGACGCGGAATCGAACGTGATCCCGTCTTCCACCGCGATTTGACATATCTCGCGGAAGGCTGTGACTGCGGATTCGATGTCGTCAGGACCGAATCCGAGCAGGTCTGCGTCAGGTGGTGACGCTTTCGAGGTAGGGGCGCATCACCTTCGCGACGCGGTCGATCGTGGCGTAGTGCCACAGAGCATCGATCGTCAACTTACGCTGGGCCCAGCCGTCGCGCAGCGCTTCCAGTGCGACGTCCAGGCCGATCTTATTGCGATACTTGAAACAGTCGGCAACGGTCTTGTCGGGATTGAAAACCGGAACGATGACACCATCAATCTGCATCGGTTCGATGCCTTCGGACAGGGCAGGGCCGGACATGCGGATGGCGCGCAGCGCGGGCTGATCGAGCCGTGGCGTGGGCGAATTGTGGGGAATCGCGATCCACACTTCAAACGGTGCATGCGTGCCGATGCCGTGGACGCGCAGCGCGGACAGTAGGCAGACGATGCCTTGCGGCACGCGAAGGGCTACCTCGGCCAGCGAACGGTGCTCGCTGAGCGAGCGTCCCGGCAGGCTGTACACACCACGTGCGATCCGTTCGAGCCTGCCAGCGGCGACTAGCCGGCTGAGCACCATCGTTGGGAGGCCATGCGCTGCCAGATCGCGCGCGCGCAGCAGCGGCCGCTGTTCGGCGAGCGCCAGCACGGCTTGTTCAAATGTCGAGGCAGTGAAGGACATCATGACGGATTTTGTTGTAAATATTAGTCACTTGTCAATAAAGGACGAAAATATACAACGCTTGAGATCGCCTATGTGCGACAGCGTACGAGGACCTCTTTTCGGACTCTAACCTTTATCAGATATAGATAGTTTGCTACTAATTATGAAGCAGAACATCCTGTCGCCATTTGGCCAGCCGCGGATCAGGTCCCAGCTGCCCTTCACCGATTCTTCGCAAACGCTTTGACGCGGCGCAGCGCGTCAGCCTCGGTGCTCTTATAGGCACCAACCCTTTGGCCTTCGGTACGTAGGTTGGCAGCTTTGCACCAACGGGAACTACAACAGATGTGATACTATAAATCATACCTGAGTACAGTTAAGTCATGGTTAAGAAACCCATTGAAGCCTTGCTCGAGCAGGAGCGTTTCGAGCTGCGACCGAGGTCAGGCGGTGGCCTTCTAAGTTTTGAGGTTTGGGGCTACGAGCAGAAGGGCGTGACTGTGGTGACCCGCTACAACCTGGCCTACATCAACCACTCGATCTACCAAACGGACAACGGTCGAGTACTTGGTTTTGACAATGCCCATGGCTACCACCACCGCCATTACAAGGGTGATGTTCAAGCGGTTGAATTTGTAAGTTACGAAGCAACCTTGGAGAGATTCCAACAGGAATGGCTGGCGATCGTCAAGGCAACTGGAGGAAAGAGATCATGAGCAAAGTCGTTATACGCACCGATGATGTAAACGGTTTTTTTGAGCGCGCAAAAGACGCTGCGCGCAGAGCCGATCGCGGGCAGGCCTTTGAAGGCACGGTCATTTTGTCGTTTGAAGATCCGCAACGGATGTTCACCGTGTTGTCGGAGGAGCGTCGCCGCTTGATGAGTGAGGTCATGCATGAACCCAAGACCATCAACGAGTTGACGAGTCGTTTGCGCCGCAATCGTTCGTCCATCACCAAGGATGTCAGTTTGCTGGAAAAGTTGGGGCTGATCGTTTCAAGCCGGCAATCAAACCCTGGCCACGGCATCCAGAAGCTTGTTCAATCTGTAGCGCCAAAGATTGAAATGGTTGCCACCTTGGGTTAGTCAATGTTCACGGGTTTCACCTAAATCCTGCAGTCACTGACCACACCCCCCAAAGTAGCTCCCATCACTGGTAGCCTT
>JBAXLX010000360.1:0-3541 GCA_037134595.1 Pseudomonadota bacterium | reverse complement strand
ACGAATACATGCGCCCCGACACCAGCCTTTCGGCCCTCTCGGCGCTGAAACCCGCCTTTCAGGCGATGGGCGAAGGGATGCCCGGCTTTGATAAGGTGGCCTTGATGAAATACCCCAATCTTGAGCGTATCCACCACATCCACCACGCCGGCAATTCCAGCGGCATTGTCGATGGGGCTGCGGCGGTTTTGGTGGGCGATGCCGCCTTTGGCCGCCTTCACGGCCTTAAACCGCGCGCGCGCATTCGCGCCACGGCCAAGATCGGCTCTGATCCCACGATCATGCTGACAGGCCCCGTGCCCGTCACCCAGCGCATTCTGGCCGGATGCGGCCTGACCGCCCCCGACATTGACCTGTTCGAAGTCAACGAAGCCTTCGCCGCCGTGGTCTTGCGCTTTCAACAGGCGTTTGATGTGGATCCGGCACAGGTCAACGTCAACGGCGGGTCAATCGCCATGGGCCACCCCTTGGGGGCCACGGGGGCGATGATCTTGGGCACATTGCTCGACGAGATGGAGCGCAGCGACAAGGCGCTGGGTCTGGCCACCCTATGCGTGGCCAGCGGCATGGGGGCCGCCACGATTTTAGAGCGGGTTTAGTGTGAAGACCGAAAGACCTTAGGTGATCCAATGCCCAAGCTTGATGTGACCAAAGTGCCCGTGAAAACCGGCTCGATCTACCCCGAACCTTACGCATCCATGATGGCAGGCCGCTCCAGCCTGCGGATGGGCGAGGCGGGCGGGCTGACGCAATTTGGCGTCAACCTTGTCACCCTGCAACCCGGCGCAATGTCCAGCCTGCGCCATTGGCACTTGCAGGAGGACGAGTTTGTGACGGTCAACCAAGGCACCTGCGTTCTGGTGCAAGACGGGGGTGAGGTGCCGATGCAAACCGGCGACTGCGCCGCCTTTCCGGCAGGCGTGGCCGACGGGCACCATTTCCTGAACCGCAGCGATGAGGTGGCCAAGTTTCTGGTCATCGGCACCAAAGCCAAGGTCGAGGTCGGCACCTATAGTGACATCGACCTGCAAGTGCACATCGCAGACGGCCAAGCGCGGTTCACCTATAAAGACGGCACCGACTGGACTGGCCCGCGATGATTGGCCCGCGACGACTTCCCCCTGCCCCCCAAAGCACAAGGATGCCCCTGATGCCTGACTTTCTTTACGCGCTCGACAGCGACGGTGTTGCGACCATCACTTGGGATGTGGCTGGGCGGTCGATGAATGTTTTGTCCTTGGCGGGGATTGACGCGCTGGACGCGTTGATCGACCGCGCCTTGGGCGATGAAGCGGTGCGGGGGGTGGTGATCACCTCTGCCAAGAAAGACTTCGCGGGCGGGATGGACTTGCAGGTCATCTCGCAGATGCAATCGGGCGGGGCCGAGGCGATCTTTGCGGGGGTGATGCGCTTGCACCATCTGCTGCGCAAAATCGAGCGTGGCGGGCGGGATGCAAAGACGCTGACGGGGGGCAAGCCGATCGTTGCGGCTTTGACCGGGACGGGGTTGGGCATCGGCTACGAACTGCCGCTGGCCTGCCACCGCATCTTGGTGGCTGACACTCCCAAGGCCAAGATCGGCCTGCCGGAGATTCTCGTGGGTCTCTTCCCCGGGGCGGGGGGCACCACGCGGTTGGTGCGCAAACTGGGCCTTCAGGCCGCAGCGCCCTATCTGTTGGAAGGCAAGCTGCTTGACCCGCAACAGGCGGCGGCAGCGGGTCTGATTGACGAGGTGGTGCCGCCTGACGCCCTTTTGGCGCGGGCCAAGGCGTGGGTTTTGGCGGCCAAAGACGCCGATCTGATAAAGCCGTGGGATCAAAAGGGCTACAAAATGCCCGGCGGCGCGCCTTATGACCCCTCGGGCTATTTGACCTATCTGGCCGCCAGCGCGATGACGCAGGGGAAGACGCTGGGCGTCTATCCCGCCGCCCGTGCTGTGCTGCAAGCGGCTTACGAGGGGGCGTTGGTAGGGTTTGACACCGCGCTAAGGGTCGAGGCGCGGGCCTTTACCTCGGTTCTGCTTGACCCTACCGCGGGGGCCATGATCCGCAGCCTGTTTTTGAACAAAGAGGCGCTGGATAAGGGCGCGCGCCGGCCCGTGCTGCCCGATGAAAGCGTGCGGTGTTTGGGCGTGGTGGGGGCGGGGATGATGGGGGCGGGGATTGCCCATGTCGCGGCGATGGCGGGGATAAACGTGGTGCTGGTCGATGCCACCATTGAGGCGGCAGAGCGTGGCAAGGCCCATTCGGCCAGCCTGTTAGACAAAGACATTCAGCGCGGCAAAGGCACTGAGCTGACCAAGGCCGCCGTTTTGGGGCGCATCGGTGCCACCGCCGATTACACCGCCCTTGCGCCGTGCGATCTGGTGATCGAGGCGGTGTTTGAAGACCCTAAGGTCAAGGCCGAGGTGATTGCGCGTGTAGACTCTGTGGTGGGGGAAAGCTGCATCTTGGCCACCAATACCTCTACCTTGCCGATCACGGGCTTGGCTGCGGCGTCTGGCCGACCGGATCAGATGCTTGGGGTGCATTTCTTCTCGCCGGTCGATAAAATGGCGCTGGTCGAGGTTATTCGCGGCGCAAAGACCGGCGACCGGGCTGTTGCCAAGGCGCTGGATTTCGTGCGCGCCCTGCGCAAAACGCCGATCGTGGTGAACGATGCGCGGTTCTTTTATGCCAACCGCTGCATCATTCCCTATATCAACGAAGGCATACGCATGGTGGCCGAAGGGGTGGACCCCGCCCTGATCGAAAACGCGGCGCGGATGGTGGGGATGCCGGTGGGGCCGCTGCAATTGGTCGATGAAACCGCGATTGATCTGGCGGTCAGGATTGCGCAGGCGACCAAAGCGGCGATGGGGGCGACCTATCCTGACAGCGCGGTTGATGGGGTGATCTTTGCCTTGGCCGAGCAGGGCCGCTTGGGGCGCAAGACCAAGGCGGGGTTTTACGCCTATGACAGCGCGGGCAAGCGGACGGGGCTGTGGGAGGGGTTGGGGGCTTTGTGGCCCGTGGCCAAAGACCAGCCCGATCTTGCCCAAGTGCAGCACCGTTTGCTGATGATCCAAGCGCTAGAGGCCGTGCGGGCGCTGGAACAGGGCGTTCTAACCGATATCCGCGAGGGCGATGTGGGGGCCATTCTGGGGTGGGGCTTTGCGCCGTGGTCGGGGGGGCCGTTTTCTTGGCTGGACCGGATCGGCGCGGGGGTGGCGATGCAGATGTGCCACGACCTGTCAGCCCTTGGCCCACGCTTCGCAGCGCCTGCTCTGTTGGCCGATCTGGCCGAAAAGGGTGACGGGTTTTATGCCCGCTTTGCGGCTGGGGTTGCCTGACAGGGCGCGATCAGACCGGATTGGGCAGGGGTTGCCCGTCAAGATGGGCGAACAGATTGTCCACGGCCATCCGGCCCATGTCTTGGCGCACCTCTAACGCGGCGGTGCCCAGATGGGGCAGCAGGGTGACATTCTCCATCGCCATCAGCGCGGGCGAGACGCGGGGTTCGAATTCGTAAACATCCAGCCCCGCCCCCGCGATCTGGCCGC
>JBAXLX010000359.1:0-3560 GCA_037134595.1 Pseudomonadota bacterium | reverse complement strand
CCCGCCTCTTCCACCCCGACCGTGACGATATCCCCCGGTGACAGGCCGGCGAAATCTTCATCGATGAACAGGTTGCCGTCGATTTCGGGCGCATCGGCTTTGGTGCGGCAGGTCGCACCGTCTTCGTCGACCTCGTCCACGATCACGTGCAGGGTCGTGCCCACTTTGGTGGCAAGCTTGGCTTCGGAAATTCCCTGTGCCTTTTGCATGAACCGTTCAAAGCGGTCTTGCTTGACCTCTGCCGGTACATGGTCGGGCAGCGCGTTTGACCGTGCACCCGCGACGTTTTCGTATTGAAAACAACCCACACGGTCTAATTGCGCTTCGTCCATCCAATCGAGCAGGGTTTGAAATTCGGCCTCGGTCTCGCCGGGATAGCCCACGATAAAGGTTGATCGCAGGGTGATGTCGGGGCAGTCCCGACGCCAAGCCGCAATCTCGTCCAGCGTGCGGGCAGATGCGGCGGGGCGGGCCATGCGGCGGAGTGTGTCAGGGTGGGCGTGTTGGAAGGGCATGTCGAGATAGGGCAGCACCAGCCCCTCGGCCATCAGGGGGATCAGGTCGCGCACATGGGGATAGGGGTAGACATAGTGCAACCGCACCCAAGCGCCCAGCTTGCCCATCTCGCGCGCCAAATCGGTGATATGGGCGCGCACCTCGCCGCCTTTCCACGGGGAAAGGTCATGCTTGCGGTCCACCCCATAGGCCGAGGTGTCTTGGCTGATCACCAACAGCTCGCGCACCCCCGCCTCGACCAGCTTTTCGGCTTCGCGCAGCACGGCATGGGCGGGGCGCGACACCAGTTTGCCGCGCATATCGGGGATGATGCAGAACTTGCAGGCGTGGTTGCAGCCTTCCGAGATTTTCAGATAGCTGTAGTGGCGCGGCGTTAAGGTGACGCCTGTGGCGGGCAACAGGTCGATAAAGGGGTTGGGCTGCGGTGGTACGGCGGCGTGCACGGCATCCAGCACCGCCTCGTATTGATGCGGGCCTGTCACCGCCAGCACCTTGGGATGCGCGCCGGTGATATAGGCCGGGTCTGCGCCCAGACAGCCCGTCACAATCACCCGCCCGTTTTGCACCAAAGCCTCGCCAATCGCCGACAGGCTTTCCGCCTTGGCCGAATCAAGAAAGCCGCAGGTGTTGACGATCACCGCATCCGCGCCTTGGTAATCGGGCGAGATGGCATAGCCCTCGGCGCGCAGCCGTGTCAGGATGCGTTCGGAATCGACCAGCGCCTTGGGGCATCCCAAAGACACCATGCCAATCGTCGGCTGGCCCGCGCGCCGCTCATCAGGCACAAGGGCGCGGGCTAGGTCGGGGCGAAGGTTGGGCGGGTTTTGGGTCATGGGATCAACTTTGAATAGGAAAGCCCCATCTGGCAGGGCCTGACGGGGCTTTTGGGTCAGATCACAGGGGCCCTATGGCCCCCAAGGCGCTTAGCGCCGCCGGTCGCGCCGCGCGCTCATCGGTTGGAAGGCCACGCCGACATGGGCCTCGCAGTAAGGTTTGCCCGCAACCGAGGGCAGGCCGCAGAACCAGAAATCCTCCGTCGCAGGGTCGCCGATTGGCCATTTGCAGGTGCGTTCGGTCAATTCCATCAGCGTCAGCTTCTTGGCGCGCTTTTCCACTTCGCGCACCGAGGCCAGCGCTTCCGGGCTGATCTCGTTGGCAGAGGGTTGCGGCGGCAGGGGTTGGCCTGCCGGAATGATCGCCTTGCGCAGCGGGATCGGGGCGTTGGGCGAGAAGGTGATGGTCGAGGATTCAATCGGCGCTGCCGCAACAGGTTCGGCCGCTGCGACAGGTGCGGGCTGCGGTGTCGGGGCCACAGGGGCCGGACGCGGGGCTTCCTCGACAGCGACAGGCGCAACAGGGCGCGGTGGCGCTGCTGCGGGTTTGGCAGGCGCTGCTGGGGCGGGTTGCGGCGGGGGGGCTACGACCACGGGGGCGACCTCAACCTCGTCCTCGGCGGGGCCACCGGGGCCGACACGGTTCGACAGGCCCAAGCGGTGCACTTTGCCGATCACGGCATTGCGCGTCACACCGCCCAATTCCTTGGCGATCTGGCTGGCCGACTGGCCTTCGGCCCACATCTTTTTGAGCGTCTCGACGCGCTCATCGGTCCAGGACATGGGCAAAACTCCGCAATAGCCGCTGTGGCCCTAAGTGAGCCAATCTAGTCGGGATGGGGGTGGATACAAGCTTGGGCGGCGAAGTTCAAGACCTGTGACGCCATATGACGGGGCCAGATTGCAGGCCTTTGCCGCCGTGCGGCCCTTTGCTATAAGATGCACCCATGTGCGGACGCTTGACCCTGACCCATCCCAATACTGCCCTATCCGCGCTGTTTGATGCGGTGATGGCCAATGATCTGCCCGACAGCCCGCGCTTTAACATTTGCCCGACCGAGGCTGTGCCTGTTGTCACATCCACGGGTGGCATCCGGCATCTGGCCCCGATGCGCTGGGGCTTGGTGCCGCCGTGGTACAAAACCCCCAGCGATGGCCCGCTGATCTTGAACGCGCGTTCCGACACCGTGGCGCAAAAGCCCGCCTTTCGCGAGGCTGTCCGCCAGCGGCGCTGTCTGGTGCTGGCGTCAGGGTTTTATGAATGGAGTGCGGGACCAGATGGCGCGCGGTTGCCGTGGTATATCACGCGCGCGGATGGGCAACCGATGGCTTTGGGCGGTCTGTGGCAGGCATGGGGCGATCTGCGGACCTGTGCCGTTGTCACACTGCAGGCGGGCCCCAATCTGGACCCCATCCACGACCGCGAGCCGTTGATTGTCAACCCGCAAGATTGGCCCCTATGGCTGGGCGAGGCGGGCCACGGCGCAGCCCTTTTGATGCGCCCAACCCCTGCGGGGGCGCTCCGTGCACACCGTGTGGGGCGGGCGGTCAATTCCAACCGCGCGCAAGGCCCCGTGTTGATCGAACAAACCGCCGACTAAAGCCCCGCCACATGCCGCCCCGCAGCGGTTGAGGCGGCACGGCACGCGGCCTCTAGCCCTGACCCCGCGGCCAATTGCACCGCCAAAGTGCCGATAAACGCATCCCCCGCGCCGTGGCTGCTGACCACTTTGACCTTATCCGCCGCGATTTGGATCACACCCCCGTCCGGCCCCACCGCCGCAAGACCCGCGCCGCCTGCGGTGACGATGACCGTCTTCACCTGAGCTGAGAGCATTTGCGCCGCATGGGCGGCGCTGGACAGATCGGTGACGGGAGGGGTGCCCATCATCTCGGCCTCGACCGCGTTTACGACCAAAATGTCGATCAGGGCGCGAAACTCTGCCCCCAAGGCGCGAAAGGGGGCGGCGTTCACAAGGGTGGGGATGCCGCGCTGGCGGGCTTGGCTTGCGGCAAGAAGGTTGATCGCCTCGGGCACTTCGTTTTGCAAGATCAGCAGGCCCACATCTGCCCAAGCCTGCGCATCCGACAGGTGGGCCGCCGACAGGTGCAGGTTGGCCCCCGACACAATCGTTGCGGCATAATCGCCCGCACCGTCAACAATTGCGACACTCATGCCGGACCCCACCTTGGGGATGGTCGCAATAAACC
>JBAXLX010000358.1:0-3576 GCA_037134595.1 Pseudomonadota bacterium | reverse complement strand
GTTGAAAGAAGTCTTTGAAATGGAAACTTATTATTCATTTTGGGGATGGATTAAACCAGATGGGTCTTTATTGTTACCAACAATAAAACAGAAAACTGATCCTAGAAGAGAATTTATACACGATGATATTCTTCCGAAAGGACTCTTTCCTAGATCTGCTTTCGGTAAAGGATGGTATAGATTCTTCATAGAATTATATTCTCCAAAATTACTACACATACACAGACCATCATACATTACAGACGATATAAATTATGAGACTGTAGTGAATGGAGTAAGAAATATTGAGAAAGCAATAATTAGTGAAAAACATAAAGAAGTCTTTCCAAAAGTTATGTTACCAGAAAGAATAGCTTTATATATAAACAATACTCCAACATCAGCAACACAGTCCAATCTATATGCAACATTAAAGAAACTTGATACCATTAATGAAACTGTGAATAGTACTGGTCTCAAGAAGTATAAAGAGTTTGTAGAATCCTTAACTATTTCTGAGAATCTTGGTAATCCATATCCTTACAAAGAATTAATTTCTGGGTCATATAGAGAAAATGTGTATTTGTTTTTAACAAATGATACACCAGAACAGATTGCTTATTTAGTTCATATCAATAATTATATAATGAATGCTACAGCTGGGGTGTCGTTTACAAAACATATGAATTTGAGACCAGAATATTCAGATAAATCTATTTCAATTGATAATTTTGATACTGTTACAGATGTCTATGAATATTTCTCTGGTGAAACATATAAAATAGATAAAGTTGATAATATTGCCGCATCAAGAAGAATATTTTCTACTATCATAGATATTCTTAATGATTTCAATAACCAATATCAACCAGATAAGATGATTTTCACAGCAGATAAAGACGAACCAAGTAGAGTTAAACTTTATGATTTTCTAACAAGTATATTAAAGAAACAATACAATTATGATGTTACGACTACAGACAAGGACCAGGTTTTTGGTTATACACTGGATTATATGAAATATGCTCTTTCTAAAAAAAGAACAGAAGGATCTATGAATGAGAATTCTTCTAGAAGAGTTGGTAAACGTATGGGACATGATATCTATGTTCACAAAAACTACACAGATCTAGCTGGAATACCAGAAGATATATTGAGTGTCGCGAAAGAGCATTTACCCCAAGATTTTAAATATCAGATTGTAAAATACAATAAACAAACTAATAGCTTGAGCTTCATCCAATCGCCAGATTTTGATTCTGCTGATGAGCCTATTGTGGGGAATGCAATAAAAGTCAGTGCCGATGGGAAAACTAGTATAACCAAACAAAAAACTGATCCACAAATTTATCATCATAAGTGGGAAATGGTTCCGGATAATTATCCTGGATTTGATGTTAATAAGTCAAAAAAACGTAGTCAGAATTGGCGTAGTGTGATTGGAGTTAACCGCGAAGTATCATCCAGAATTGGTACAAAAAGTTATTGGGATCGAGAAGTAGTACCAAGAATTCCACAAATAGAAGAATCTAAGGATGACATTGAACACCAGCCAGGATCCGAAACTACACAAGTGGAAGCCACAACGTCAAGTTATATCAAGGCAGCGAAATTATTGTTACCTCTTTTACAACCAGACGCAAGAGTATTGGATTATGGAGCAGGATTGGGCGCAGGAACAAATGCTATGAGATCCATCTTAACAGACGTTGCTCAAGTTGATTCTTATGAACCTGAACCAAAGCGATCTAAATATAAACCAACATTTACCAAGACGTCGGAGATTATCGATGGATATGACGCTGTGGTGTGTCTTAATGTCTTGAATGTGATGACGCCAAATATTCGTGACGCAGTAGTTAGAAATATCGGTGAACTACTAAAACCAGGAGGTATGGCTATTATTGGAGTTAGGGCATTTCGGGGTGATGTTAATAAGATCAAAAATTACGAACCTGGCGACGAACCAGGTTCCGTATGGGTTTTGAGATCTGGTAATAGAATATACCAAAAAGGATTTGATGGTAATGAGCTCAGAGAGTATATTGGTGATATATTAGGTACAGAATTCGACATTAAAAAAATTCCAAATCTTACTGGCAATGCAGTAATGGCAACAAAAAATGATGTTGATGAAATAACAGAAGAAACCAAAAAATCTGTCACAGCTCTAAAAAAGAAAGCGAAAGCTTCTGGCGTTCCTTATTCTATCTTGAAACAAGTTTATAATCGTGGTATGGCTGCTTGGGTTACAGGCCACAGACCAGGAGCTACTCAATCCGCCTGGGCATTTGCAAGAGTTAATTCTTTCTTGACAAAAGGAAAAACTTGGTATTCTGCTGATGCCGATCTTGCAAAGAAAGCAAGAAAGTATTTGACTGAACGACGATCTACACAAAAAAGACCAGAGTCAGAAATAACCGAAGATCTTGGGAATTCTTATGAATTTAAGATATATGGGGCGTATGATAGATCGTTAATTAGATATGTATTTCTCGTAAAAGATACAGAACCAAAGAAATTTGCATACATGGTGTTATTCACAAAAATCTCTTCTACTGTATTATTCAAACAATTTGAAATGAGTTATGACTTTGAATTAGATGATATTAATGATCTGAACGATTTTTATGCTAATAAAGTAGAGACGGAAACATCGACCTTATCCATTAGCGATGTTGGGAATCTATCAGCATCAAGAAAAATAATTTCTACCATTATCAACATTATATCTGATTATGTTAACAGATATGATCCTAATAAATTATATTTTACAGCAGATAAATCCGAACCAAGTAGAATCAGACTTTATGATTTTCTAACAAATATGTTAATGAAAAAATACGATTATGACTTGACTATTGATAAAGCAATGACTGGATCAGTTTTATATACTCTTTCTAAAGAAGAAATAACAGAACCAGGAGAATATGTTTATCATGCTAGTTATTTGCCGGATCTTGCAAGAGGTTTGAGAAGTATATTATCAAAAGGATTAGTACCAAGTAAAGAAGGATATGGTGGTTCTGGCATTTATTTCGCTTACGAACCAGAAGGTGGTTTGTATCATGTCAGTAAGGAAGATGCAACAATATTTCGTGCAAAATGGTCTGATCTAGTTTCTAAATTTGGTACTTATCCAGATAATCCAAATGGAATACAAAGAGACAATGATGAAATTATTGTTCCTAGAGCAGTTCCTGCAAATATGCTGGAAATTGAATATTTTCCTGATGAATGGTGGAAGGTGGAAGACGTATATGATTCTGAAACTAGATCTATAGATGAATCACATATGTTCAATTACACCGACTGGGGTTGGATTACACCAGAAGGAATTTCCATAAAACCAATGGAATCCGATAAGACTCACACATCAATACTCAGAAGATTGGGAGAAAAATCTAAGTATGGTCTATCTGAAACCGAAACTGAATTTTCTGTAATCAGGAAAGGATGGATTCGTTGGTCGTTGCATGAAAATGCATTAAGATTTAATACTAAAAACTGGAATGGTTCTCTTTCTGTTCAAAAAACAATCACCGATATTGTCAACAAATATCTTAATGTAGAAGAATATTCGTTCGAATGGGATAT
>JBAXLX010000357.1:0-3590 GCA_037134595.1 Pseudomonadota bacterium | reverse complement strand
GGCGGCTCACGCCCCGCCGTCACCCCCAGTGGAGTATTTGCGCCTCGGTGAAGTCAGGCGGGGCTGCAGGGCTGTGATCAGGGCGCGGGCCTCGGGCTGTGGGGGGCGTTCGAGGCGTTGGTAGGTGCTGACATCGGGCGTGCGGGCTACGAGGTGCAATTCGCACAAGGTACGGCGCAGGATGGCAGGGTCGCCGAAGTGGTGGTGTTGGGTGAGGGTTTGGCTGATCTGACGCTCGGTCATCAGGTCTTTGGGCAGGCGGGACCACAGCGCCCAAAGGCACAGGTGCTGGATGGCGGTGCGGGCGGGCCATGTGGTCATTTTGCCCGCATCGTCAAAGTGGCGAAGGGCTGCGCTGACGCGGGTGAGGTCGGGCAGGGATTCGGCTACGGGTGCGAGGGTAAGAGCGGCTTTTTGGCTGGCGCGCAGGTGTTGGAAGTTGCGAAAGCCTGCAGCTTTGGCGAGTTTGTTCAGCAGCGTCAGGTGGCTGGGGGCTTGGCCAAGTTCTGTGGCAAGGGCGCGGGCATAGGCGGAAAGATCTGCGATGGGTAGGGATATGGCGGGGCGGGTCATCATGTCCTCGATCGGCCCATGGTGTGCGGGTCACCGGCTTGGCACGGGGCCTTGGAGAGAAGACCACGGGGGGCAGGCACAGGTTTAGCTCTTGCGGTGACGCCTGGGTGAACTGCGGACCCTTGGGGCAGGTTAGCTTTGGGGGCCGCCTGTGGCAAGGGCTGCGATGCGCGGATGGGCGGGGCAGGTGACGAGGTGGTCGTTGACCAAGCCGCAGGCCTGCATGAAGGCGTAAACGATGGTGGGGCCGACAAAGGTAAAGCCGGATTGGCGCAGCAGTTTGGACATGGCTTGCGAGGCGGGGGTTTGGGTGGGGATTTGGGCCGGTGTGGCGGGGGTGTTTTGCAGCGGGGTGCCGCCGACGAAATCCCAAAGCAGGGCTGCGAAATCGCCCTTTTCTTGCAAGGCCAGATAGGCGCGGGCGTTTTTGACCGTGGCTTCGATCTTGCCTTTGTGGCGGACGATGCCGGGGTTGGCGAGGGCTATGGCCACCTGCGCATCGCCCCAGCGGGCGACCGCCTGCGGGTCAAACCTGTCAAAGGCCGCACGAAACGCCTCGCGCTTTTTCAAAATGGTGATCCACGACAGGCCCGCCTGAAACCCGTCCAGCACCAGCTTTTCCCACAACGCGCGGCTGTCCCATTCGGGCACGCCCCATTCGTGGTCGTGGTAGGCCACATACAGCGGGTCTTGGCCACACCAAGGGCAGCGGTCGGACATGGGGGTCTCCGGTTGGGGTGGTTTCGTGTTTACCTGTCGGTTGGGTATTTGTCATGGGCTTTGGCGCGAATTTGCCGCTGGCTTGCGCCAAAGGGTCGCCCGTGTGCTTGGCAAGTTGCCAAGGGCGCTTTTCCGGTCTAGGGGATGCTGCACAGCAGCGAGAGGGTCTGGCTGCACAGTATTTCTGAAAGGGCAAGCCACTATGACCAATGTCGTGATCGTTTCAGCGGCGCGGACCGCTGTGGGCAGCTTTAATGGGGCATTTGCCGCCACCCCTGCACATGATCTGGGGGCTGCCGTGATCGAGGCGGTCGTGGCGCGGGCCGGCATCGACAAGGCCGAGGTCAGCGAGACGATCCTCGGTCAGGTCTTGACCGCAGGCCAAGGCCAGAACCCCGCCCGTCAAGCGGCGATCAAGGCCGGTCTTGCCAAAGAGGCCAGCGCTTGGGGTCTGAACCAAGTCTGCGGGTCGGGTCTGCGGGCCGTGGCCTTGGGGGCTATGCATGTGCAGTTGGGCGATGCGGCGATTGTTGTCGCAGGCGGTCAGGAAAGCATGAGCCTGTCGCCCCATGTCGCCCATATGCGCGCAGGCACCAAGATGGGCGATATGGCGTTCATCGATTCGATGATCCGCGATGGGCTGTGGGATGCCTTCAACGGCTATCACATGGGCCAGACGGCCGAGAACGTGGCCAACCAGTGGCAGATCAGCCGCGAGATGCAGGACGCTTTCGCGCTGGCCAGCCAGAACAAGGCTGAAGCCGCGCAAAAGGCCGGCAAGTTCAAGGACGAGATCATTCCTTTCGTCATCAAAACCCGCAAGGGCGACATTGTGGTGGATGCCGACGAATACATCCGCCACGGGGCCACGCTGGAATCGATGCAAAAGCTGCGTCCGGCCTTTACCAAGGACGGGTCTGTCACGGCGGCAAATGCCTCGGGGCTGAATGACGGCGCGGCGGCGGTGTTGTTGATGTCTGAGGGCGATGCCGCCAAGCGCGGACTGACGGTTCTGGCACGGATTGCCTCTTATGCCACGGCGGGGTTGGATCCGTCGATCATGGGCGTGGGGCCGATTTATGCCAGCCGCAAAGCCTTGGACAAAGCGGGCTGGAAGGTCGCCGATCTGGATCTGGTCGAGGCGAACGAGGCCTTTGCCGCCCAAGCTTGCGCTGTCAACAAAGACATGGGCTGGGATCCGGCGATTGTGAACGTCAACGGCGGGGCGATTGCGATTGGTCACCCGATTGGCGCCTCGGGCGCGCGGATTTTGAACACGCTGATCCACGAGATGGGCCGCAGCGGGGCCAAGAAGGGTCTGGCGACGCTGTGCATCGGCGGGGGCATGGGTGTGGCCATGTGTCTGGAACGCGCCTAAGGCTTTGCGGCCTGTTGCGTTGAGAAATTCGCCGCGCAATAATCTTGCGCGGCGTTTGCATTTTTGGTAACAGAATTCCAACGAGGTTTAGGGGAGGACAGAATGTCGAAAGTGGCTTTGGTGACCGGTGGGTCGCGCGGGATTGGGGCGGCGATTTCGGTCGCGCTGAAAGCGGCGGGCTATACGGTGGCGGCAAACTATGCCGGAAATGATGCGGCAGCGGCGGCCTTCACCGCCGAGACGGGCATCAAGACCTATAAATGGTCGGTCGCCGACTATGACGCTTGCAAAGCAGGCATCGCGCAGGTCGAGGCTGATTTGGGACCGGTTGCCGTTTTGGTCAACAACGCTGGCATCACCCGCGATTCGATGTTTCACAAAATGACACCCGAATCGTGGAAAGAGGTGATCGACACCAACCTGTCGGGCCTGTTCAACATGACCCATCCCCTTTGGACGGGCATGCGCGACCGCAAATTTGGTCGGGTGATCAACATCTCGTCGATCAACGGGCAAAAGGGGCAGGCGGGGCAGGTCAATTACTCGGCTGCGAAGTCGGGGGATCTGGGCTTTACCAAGGCGCTGGCCGCAGAAGGTGCGCGGGCGGGGATTACGGTCAACGCTGTGTGCCCGGGCTATATCGCGACCGACATGGTCAAGGCGATTGACGAAAAGGTGCTGAACGAGCGGATCATTCCCCTGATCCCCGTGGGCCGCTTGGGCGAACCGGAAGAGATTGCGCGGGTTGTGGTGTTCCTCGCATCAGATGATGCGGGCTTTATCACGGGCTCGACCATTTCGGCCAACGGCGGGCAGTTCGTCGTTTAAGGGCCGCTTGACGCCCGATCTTGGGGGGCCTGCCGGATGCGGCGGGCCTTTTCCTTTGGCTGCGGCCCTGTTAGGCCACGCCAAAAGGGGG
>JBAXLX010000356.1:0-3607 GCA_037134595.1 Pseudomonadota bacterium | reverse complement strand
CCTTTGGTGCAATGGGTGGCCGACAGCTTTGGCCCGCAAGTGGAAGACCTAGCCCTGTCAGCCAATGGCGATGCGGCGCGGTTTGGCTTTCTGGGCCTGCCCGTCTTGCCCGATACGCTGGGCCAAGGCCCGCTGGCGGGGGTGCTGGCAGGCTTGCACTGGGCCGCATCGCAGGGGGCAACCGCCTTGGTCAGCGTGCCCTGCGATGGCCCGTTTGTGCCGCCCGATCTGGTGCCGCGCCTGTGCCTTGCCGCCGAGGGCGGCGGCCCTGCCCTGTCGCAAAGTGGGGCAGACCTGTTGCCCACCTATGCGCTGTGGCCCACCCAATGCCGCACCGCATTGCAAGACTTCTTGACCTCGGGTGCCAATCCCCGCCTGCGCGACTTTGCCCAATCCCAAGGCAACAGGTGGGCCGCTTTTCCCGCAGGCAGCTTTGCCAATGCCAATACCCCGCAAGAGCTGGACGCGCTGGCCACCCGTCTGGCACAAGCACGATGAGCGCCTTTGACCGCATCGCCGTGGTGGATTGGTCCGCCAGTTCCACCCTGCGCAATAGGCCGCAAGCCGATGCGATCTGGATCGGCGTGGCCAGTGTGGCAGGGGTAGCAACATCTTATCACCCCAGCCGTTTTGCCGCCGAAAACGCCCTTGTGGCGCTGATCCAGCAAACCCGCCAAGCAGGCGAAAGCCTGCTGTTGGGCTTTGACTTTGCCATGGGCTATCCCAACGGCTTTGCCCCCTGCCTGACAGGCCAGCCCAAAGCCCGCGCGGTCTGGCGCTGGCTGGAAAGCCAGATCACCGACAGCCCGACCCAAGCCAACAACCGCTTTGCCGTGGCCGATGCCATCAACCGCCACTTCGGCGGGAAAGGCCCGTTTTGGGGCCATCCGCAAGGCCAAAGCTTCACCCATCTTTCCCCGCGCAAGGCCGTCGACTATGCCGCCTTGGGTTTTGCCGAACGCAGGCAGGTGGAATTGGTGGTTCCCCGCGCGCAACCCGTTTGGAAGCTGTTCACCACGGGGGCCGTGGGCGGGCAAAGCCTGATGGGCCTGCCGATGGTTCACCGGCTCAGCCAAACCCACGGGGCGGCTGTCTGGCCCTTCGATGCACCGGCAGACGTGACCGTGGCCGAGGTTTACCCCTCGCTTCTCGCGCCCGCTGTGACCAAGGCGCTTGCGCAGGGCGGTATCAAGGACGAGGTACAAGTGCGCCTTTTGGCGCAAGCCCTGTGGCGTTTGGGGCAAGAAGGCCAACTTGGGGGGCTTTTGGCCGAAGCCCCCCAAGATGCACGGGCCGAGGAGGGCTGGATTTTGGGCGCCACCGCCGCCGCTGCCCTGCTGGCCGCGCTGTGAGCGGCGCTTGGACGGTCTCGCTTGGCTTGCCCCTCGGCTTAAGGCCACAGGCGGCGCGGCTGTACTGGGATGCCTTTGGCCCCAAACTGGGCATCGTCTTGGGGCCCAACACCCGCGCCTTGGCCTTTTTGCAAAGCGTGATTTGCGCCGACCATGCGCTGATCGTCACCGACCGGACCGGCGCTTTGTTGGGCTTGGCGGGGTTCAAAACGCCGCAGGGCAGTTTTGCCATGGGCAACCCAGCCGCCCTGCGGCAGTTTTACGGGCCTTGGGGTGCCTTTTGGCGCATCAGGCTGCTGGGATGGCTATCAAGCGAGGTGGATAACGACAACTTCCTGATCGACGGGATTTGCGTGGCCTCAACCGCGCAGGGCCAAGGCATTGGGACGGCGCTGATCGACGGCCTGTGCGCGCAAGCGCTGACGCGGGGCTATCGCGCGGTGCGGCTGGATGTGATTGACACCAACTCAGGGGCGCAACGGCTGTATCGCCGGATGGGCTTTGTGCAGACAGCGGTTCACGACATTGGTCTGTTGCGCTTTGCCTTCGGCTTTGCCCGCTCCGTCACCATGGTGCGCCGTCTTTAGGCTTGGGGCTAACCGACCATCGGTGCCGCTTGCACCCACCACCCCGCTGTTGAGCGCAAAGATAAGGCGGCACGCTCCGCCGCGCCCGGCGTGGCAAACAGGCCAAAACAGGTGGCCCCCGACCCTGACATCCGCGCCAAAAGGCAACCTTCTTGTGCTGACAGGGCGGCGAGAACGTCGCCAATCTGGGGCACAAGGGCCAGCGCGGGGGCTTGCAGATCGTTGCGGCACAGGTGCAGAAAAGCCGCCAAGGCGGCAGCATCGGGCAAAGCGTCAGGCTTAGGCAAGGAGGCGTTGTCGCGGCGCGCGAGCGCCGAAAACACCGCAGCCGTGCCAAGCGCCTCACCCGGATTGACCAGCACCAGATAGGCCGCAGGCAAGGCCACGGGGCTGATCTGATCGCCAATCCCCGCCATGCGGCACGATTGCCCCGCCAGACACACCGGCACATCCGCCCCCAAGGCCAAGACCTGCGCCGCCGAAGGCAAATCGCAGCCCCAAAGCGCTGCCAGTGCCCGCAACGCCGCCGCCGCATCCGCCGAACCGCCTCCGATCCCCGAGGCGACGGGCAATCTTTTGTCCAGCGTGATGGCTGCGCCCAAGGGGCTGGCAAAGGCTAAAGCCGCCTTCAGCACCAGATTGTCCGGCCCCGCTGACAATCCATCGCCCATCGGCCCCGTGATGGTCAGGCTTAAGGCGGCTGCGGGTTCCACCGTGACCACATCGCCAAAATCCGCAAAGGCCACCAAACTGTCGAGCAGATGGTACCCGTCCGCCCGCCGCCCCACCACATGCAGCGCCAAGTTCACCTTGGCCCGCGCCACACGCTGCACGGCTTGGCGCATCTGGCCCTTACCCGCCATTGCCGCCTTGCGCCTTTTCGTCCTGCAAGACCTGATCCAACCCCTTGTCCAGCTTCAACTGGATACGGGCGGCGTCCTTGGGCTCTGGCTTGAACGACAAGGCGCGGTGCCACTGAAACTGCGCCTCACGTTTGCGCCCCACGTTCCAATAGACATCGCCCAGATGGTCGGTCACGATGGGATCGACGGGCATGAGAAGCGAGGCTTTCTCCATCGGGGCCACCGCGTCCTTATAGCGGCCAAGGCGGAAATAGGCCCAAGCGAGGCTGTCGACAATATAGCCCTCATCGGGGGCTGCGCTGACGGCCTGTTGGATCATGGCAAGCGCCTCGGTCAAGTTTTGACCACGCTCGAGATAGCCATAGCCCAATTCGTTCAAAATGCGCGGCTCGCCGGGGGCAAGGGCCAAGGCGCGCTGGTAATCGGCCTCGGTTGCGGGCCAATCCGATTGCATCAGAAAACAACCGCCGCGCTGGTAATACAGTACCCAATCGGCGCGGGCGGGGGTTTGGATCAAGGCGATGGCTTGGGTGTAAACCCCAATCGCCAGATCGCACCGATCTTGTCGGCGCAAACTGTCGCCATAAGCGCTGAGCACGCCAGCATTGTCAGGGTATTTCTCGGCCAGCGCTTTAAGCAGGGACACCGCCACCTCGGGCTTGCCGGCAGACTGGGCCGATGCTGCCTGCCCGATCGTGGCCGAGATCGAGGCCGGATCCGCCGCAGGTACTTGCGCAAAGGCCGCGATGGCCAGATCATACTGGGCCAACTTGTCCAAGACCCGCGCCGACATCAAAAGCGCCTC
>JBAXLX010000355.1:0-3627 GCA_037134595.1 Pseudomonadota bacterium | reverse complement strand
GGACGAGTTGGCCGAGATTGGGGTGTTGCAAATCCACTTCTCAGGCGGGGAACCGGCTGTGCGCAAAGACTTGGTCGCATTGGTACGCCATGCGACACGGGTGGGGCTATATTCCAACCTGATCACCTCGGCCGTGATGCTGACCAAGGCGCGGTTGCAGGACTTGGCCGATGCGGGCCTGTGCCATGTGCAAATCAGCGTGCAGGGGTCTGAATCCATCGTGGCCGACCGTGTGGGCGGGTTCAAAAATGGTCATGTCAAAAAGCTGCAAGTGGCCGCCTGGACGCGCGAAGTGGGCCTGCCTCTGACCATCAACGCCGTGATGCACCGCCAGAACTTGCACCAATTGCCCGAGATCATCGATTTGGCTGTTGCGCTGGATGCCGACCGGCTAGAAGTCGCCAATGTGCAATACTACGGCTGGGCCCTGAAAAACCGTGAAGCTTTGATCCCGACCTTTGCCCAAGTGGAAACCACCAACCTGATCGTCGCCGAAGCGCAAGATCGGTTGGCAGGCGTTTTGGACATCGACTATGTGGTGCCCGATTACTACGCCCAGCGCCCCAAGCAATGTATGGGCGGGTGGGGGCGGCAGTTTTTCAACATCTCGCCTTCGGGCAAGGTTTTGCCCTGCCATGCCGCCGAATCGATCACGGGGATGGAGTTTGAGTCTGTGCGCGGCAACACATCCATCCGCTGGATTTGGGATAATTCCGAAGCCTTCAATAAATATCGTGGCACCGGCTGGATGCCCGAACCCTGCCAATCGTGTGAATTCAAAGAGATCGACTTTGGGGGTTGCCGCTGTCAGGCCTTTGCGCTGACAGGCTCGGCGGGCAACACAGACCCGGCTTGTGCCAAGTCTGACCTGCACGCCCAAATCTTTGCCCGCGCCACAACAGAATCGGCTGAAGCGCAGGACCGCTTTATCTATCGCAACTTTGCGGGCGGCGCGGTGGAGGCTGAGGAGCTTTGAGCACAGCGCAAGGCCCAACGCCGCAGGCAGGCTTTCATCTGGATGTTGGCGATGGCCACCAGATTTGGGTCGCAGCCTTGGGCGATCCAAGCGGCATTCCGGCGGTGTTCTTGCATGGCGGCCCGGGGGGTGGGTGTCAGCCCTCGAACGCCAGCCTGTTTGATCCGCAGCGCTTTTTCACCGTGCTGTTTGACCAACGCGGCGCTGGCCGCAGCCTGCCGCGCGGCGGGTTGCAGGCCAATACGACCGCCCATTTGATCGCCGATATCGAACGCCTGCGTTGCCATTTCGGAGTGGAAAAGTGGCTGCTGGTGGGGGGATCGTGGGGGTCCACTTTAGCACAGGCCTATGCCCAAGCCCATCCCGATCGGGTCACGGGCCTTGTGCTGCGCGCGGTATTTTTGGGCACGCAGGGCGAGTTGGATTGGGCCTTCGGTGCCGGCCTTCGCACGTTTTACCCGGCCCTTTATGAGGATTTCTTGGCAGCCTTGCCTCAAGAAGACCGTGCCGATCCCCTGCCCGCCTACTACCGGCGCATTCTTGACCCTGACCCCGCCGTTCATATGCCCGCAGCCCTTGCTTGGCATGACACCGAACGGGTTTTGTCAGAGGTCGCCCCGACCCAGACACGGCTGACCAGCGCCCCAAACCGCAGCCGTCCCAACTCGCCCTTTGTTGAGGCGCATTATTTTCAAAATGGCTGCTTTTTACACTGCATGGGCCTTTTGGCAAATGCACATCGGCTAAAAGGCCTCCCCGGCATTATGGTGCAGGGTCGCTATGATCTGCTTTGCCCGCCGGCCACCAGCTTTGCCCTTGCGCGCGTTTGGCCCCAAGCCGAGATTGTGATGGCCGAAGTGTCAGGCCACAGCCTGCAGCACCCTGCCGTTCACCAGCACGTCAAGGCCGCGATTGGGCGGTTTCGCGGCGATGGCTTCGGCCCGGCGTGATGGTCAAAACAGCCCACGACCCAAAAAAGCGTGCGCCATGGGTGTTTTAGGTCAATCATTGGTTTTTCCAATGCGAATAATAAGTTAACGTCCAATACCTTTCCTTCCGACATAGATAGGCGCGATCTATACTGAATATCGGAATTTCTGAATTGGTGGGTGATATGGACTTCACGTTTCGTCAGTTGGAAATCTTCCGAGCGGTCGTGGTCGCGGGATCTATCACCAAAGCAAGCCACAGGATCGGCTTATCTCAACCCTCCATCAGTCAACATCTTGCTAAGGTAGAAGAAATCCTTGGGGTTCAACTGATCAACCGCAACCGCACCGGCACGGTGTCTTTGACCCCTGCGGGCGAGTTTTGGTACCGCTCTTCGATTGAGATTATCGACAGGATGGAAACTCTGCTGCAAGAACACGCGCAGACCTTTCGCAATTCCAACCTTGTGCTGAAGTTTGGCGCAACCCCGGCTTTGCGGGGGCGTTTTCTCAGTGGGGCTGCCCGCATCGCCCGCGATCATTCCAACTTCACCCGGTTTGAAGTGGTGTACGAACTGAACTCGGCCATGCTGGTCGAACGTTTGCGGATGCATCATATCAACTTTGCTGTCGTGGCCGAAGAGGCTTTGGTCGACGAGGCGTCGTCTTTTGCGATCACCCCTTTGTTTGTTGACCGCGTTATCTGGGCAGTGCCGGCCAGTGTCACAGATGACGAGATTCGCAACGCCTTTGATCCTGAGATTGCCGCTGAAAAAATCAACCCGATGCTGTGTCACTATGTTGAAATCGACTCGGCCGTGCCCACACACAAACAGTCGCATGAATGGTATTTTGGCCACCTTCCCCATGCCGTGCCAACCTTTCGCGCCCCGACCTTTGCCTCGTCGATCGAATTTACCGCGGACGGGTTGGCCACATGCCATGTGATGCGGTCGCTGCTGCCGAACCTAAGCCAAGCGGTGCTGGATAATGTGAAACTATTCGAATTTGACGGACAGGAATTGCACGGGGTTCTGGCGATGCGCAAGCATTTGCTCTCGCATCCGACATTTGCGCGCTACTATCAACTGATCATCGATTTCTGCCGGCAAGACTATGCCCCCGTCATGGAGGCCCAATCGATCCGCAAGTTAAGCGATGTTGTGCCCGAATATGGCCGCAGGAAATTAGGATCAAGCGGCCAATCTGTCGGTACCTAATCCTCAACATAAGCAAATCCAAATCCACAAAGTGCCAACATAGGGTCTGACAGATGGCTGACATCTGTTTGTACTGGGAGGTGCACGAATGAGAAGGGCGATTTTACTAGCCGGCTCCTGCGCGGTTGCTTTGGCTATGGCCAGCGCAGGCGTTCAGGCCGAAGTGACTGCCGACCGTTTGAATGCTGCTGGAACGGAAGCCGAGGCAGGCAACTGGCTGATGGTTCACAAAACTTACGACTCGAACCGTTTCTCGTCGCTGAGCGAGATTAACGCGTCAAACGTGGCGGGTCTGCATTTGGCCTTTGCCGTCCCCATCGGTGGCATGGAACCCTCGGCTTTTGGTGTTGGTAGTATGCAAACCACGCCGTTGGTCGACAACGGTTTCCTGTATATCTCAGACCCGTGGGGCACCCCCTATAAGTTCGACCTGTCGGATGGCAAGCAGGCTAAACTGCTATGGACCTGTGATACTGGCATCGAAAAAGACGTAACCGCGGGT
>JBAXLX010000354.1:0-3631 GCA_037134595.1 Pseudomonadota bacterium | reverse complement strand
GCGATGCCCGCAGACATGGACAAAACCGGTTTCGCTGTGGAGCAGTTTGAACATTCTAAAATCCTTTCAGGGAAAGAGGGACAGTTGTTTTGTTCACGCGCAAGGCAACAGACCGATGAAGGTGCGCGTGCTTTTTCCCGCGCACGGTGCCAAGGTCAGCCCAGATAGACCGGATTGCTCAAAGCGCGCCTGATCCGGTTGACTTCTTGCGGGGGCGGGGCGTCAAAGTCATCAAGGGGCAAGGCGCTTTGCACCTCTGCCAAAAGGCGCGCCTGACTGGCGCGGGCCACGATTTCGGCGCGCAGGAAGGTTTTGGCCTTTGGCAGGCTGATGGGCATGACACCGTCGGCCACAATCGGCGTTTCGTTCAAGACGCCCGTGGCGTCGATCCAGACCAGAACATCGCCCACGGCACCGCGCACCTCGGCCACGGCTTCGGCCCCGCTTCCAGCCTGCCCACCCATGGGCTGGCCCCCCACGGTGATTGCCAGATGCGGTCCGGTGGGGCTTTCGGTGATATAGCCGTGACCCGACGCCATGGCCGCCAAAACACACGCCTCGCTCAAGTGCTCCATCCACAAAACCGTGGTCGGTCGGGCCAGCACAAAGGGCCCTTCGGGCTGCAAGCGCGAGGGTTGATGATAATCGCTGCCACCGATGGCGCAAATCCGCAGCCCTTGGGCCAGCCGCGCCTGATATTTGGCCAGCGAGATCCAGTTTCCCGCCAGCCAAGCCGATTGCCAGACCTCCATACAGTCGATGCGGGGCAAGGGGTAATCCCAAGGGATCGTCGGCTTGTCGTGGTTGATCGAGAACACCCCGCCTTGGCGTGCCACCTCGGCTGCGACCAGATGCACATCGGCGTCCTGCGTGATGCGGAAATCGACCCAGCCTTGCGTGCCAAAGGCATTGGCATGGCCGCGTGCCGTCGTCACCTCCATCCCGCGGATAAAGACCAGATCGGGCGAGGATGCGGCGTTGAAATGCTCCCAGTGCGACACCGTGTTATGGTCGGTTACGGCAAGAAAATCCAGACCCGCCTGTCGCGCCGCAGCCTGCAAAAGCGCGGGCGCGCCGGCGGCATCAGAATGGTAGGTGTGGCAATGCAGATCGCCGCGGTACCAGCCTGCCCCCGGCCTTATGGCCTGCGACAGGGGGGTGGGCTGGGCGACAGCGCGCGGGGATTGGTCAAGCGCGATGTGCACCACAACCTGTGCCCCCTCGGCGGGCAGGCGGTACAGCCCCAAGATCACCTGCCAGACGCCTGCAGGCATCGGACCTGCCACATACCCCGGCGTTGCGGCGTCCAACCCAACAAAGAACCCCTCGCGCGCCCCGCCCGACCAACCGCGAAAGCCGGTCGGGCTGGGAAAAGGCTGCAGCGTCGCATCAAACAGCCCCAGATCAATCACACAATCGGCAGCTTTGGGATAGGCAAGGGTGACCGCCACTTGGCTGGTGCCATCGGGCAGATCAAAATCCAGATAGACATAAGGGCCATCCGCACGGCTGACGCGGCGTTTGAGTTCGATCATCCCTTTACCCCCCCGATGGTCAGGCCCCGCACCAAATACCGCTGCATCAGCGGATAGAAGATCACAAGCGGCAGGATCGACAAAACCACCCCCGCCATCTGCGCATTCGGCCCGATGAAATCGCTGGTCGAGACGGTATCTTTGCCCTGCACCACCGATTTGAGAGCAATCTGCAGCGTGATCTTGGACGCGTCGGTGATGAACACCAAAGGCTCTGTGAACATGTTATAGCGGGCGACGACCTGAAAGGCTGCGATGGTCATCACCCCGGGCAGGGCCATGGGCAGGTAGAAATCCCAGACCAATCTGGCATGGCGCGCCCCGTCCATTCGCGCGGCTTCCAGCACGGCGGGGGGGATTTGCTCGAAATAGGTTTTCATCAGCACCACCGAAAAGGCTGACACCGCGTCAGACAGGATCAGCGCCGTCAGGGTGTTGAGCAGATGCAGGTGCCGCAACAGCACAAATTGCGGCACAAGGATCACTTGTGACGGGATGGTCAGCGTCAGCAAGATAAGGCCGCCGATCAGCCGCCGCCCCGGCAGGCCGGGTTGGGCCAGCACATAGCCGCCCAAGGTGGCCAAGGTGACATGCAGCGCCGTGCCTGCCACGGTCACCACCAGCGTATTGGCAAAGGGCAAGCGAAAATCGACACGCGACAGCAGGGTGCCAAACCCCTCGACCGACCAAGTGGGCGGCCACAGATGAATGCCGGGCTGAAAACTGTCCATGCGGGTGCTGAAGGCGGTGACAAACACGCTCCAGAACGGCACGATCATGCTGGCAGCCAGAAGGGCCATGATCACATAAGATAAGCGGCGGATCCCCTTGGCGCGCAGCATATCAAAACCGCGCCTGTGGCGGCAGGATCCAGCGCGACACAAAGGCCACCGTCACACAAAGGACCAACAGCACCACGCCACAGGCCGAAGCCATGCCCAGATCAAACTGCAAAAGCCCCTTTTGATAGGCGTAAACCGCCAAAGTCGTGACCTTTTCGGCGGTGCGGCCATTGGACATCAAAAAGGCGCTGTCAAAGGTGTGCAGCGACCCTTGCAGCGTCAGCATAAAGACCACGCCGATGACCGGGGCCAGATGCGGCAGGATCAGATCGCGGATCTTGTGCCAAGCCTTGGCCCCGTCCATCGTCGCGGCCTCGATCAGCTCGGGGTCAATCGACATCAAGGCCGCATAATAAATCAAGGCGCAAAACCCCATGTCCTTCCAAACCGTCTGCGCCACGACCAGCGGTTGCGCCCAAGCGGGGGCGGCGAAAAAGGCGATGGGTTGGGATATTATGTGACAGGCGATCAAGACGGCATTGACGATCCCGATGGGCGATAGCGTGTTCATCCAGACGCCGATGATGATCACCCAAGACAACAGGTAGGGCGTGTAAATCGTGGTTTGCAAGGCGCGGCGCAGCCCGTTGGGCGTAATCTCGGCCAAGGCGATGGCTGGGATGATCGGGAGCAGCGTGCCAAAAAGCGTAATCCCCCCGGCGATGGCCAGCGTGTTCCAAGCCGCATCCCACACCGCGCCCGTGACGAAAATCTTGGCGTAATTGCGCAGACCCGCAAAGCCCTGCGGCCCCATCATACCCGCCTTTTGAAACGACAACCAAATCCCCAAGCTCAAGGGATAAAAGACAAACAGAGCAAAATAGATCACCACCGGGGCGACCAGCAGATACAGCGCAAAATGGCGGCGAAGGTTTTGCATAGGCCCCTTTAAAACAGGCCCCGCCGTTGCCAGCGGGGCCGAAAGTGTCGCAGTCGATCAGTCGATCAGATTGGCGGCTTTGAGTTCGTCTTGCATATGCTTGACCGCGTCCGCCCCGCTCATCTCGCCCGACATCGCGGCGAAAGCATATTTCTTCAAGATCGGCTCGGCATCGTTCCACTCGACCGGATGCTGCTCGACCGTCGCACCCGAGGCCACGATCACATCCTGTGCGGCCTGAACACCCGGCAAGAGGCCAAAGGGGTTGACCCAAGTCGTGCTTTCAACACGCGGCGAGCCATGGTCAAGGCTGTGCTTTTTGCCCTGCTCGGTCAGCTCGTAAGTGCCGTCGGCTTTGACGGTGTAATCGACAT
>JBAXLX010000353.1:0-3704 GCA_037134595.1 Pseudomonadota bacterium | reverse complement strand
CCTGTCGCCGCGCATGTTCACCCGCATCACGACGTCGGCGGCTGTGATCCTGCCGATTGCGGTGGGCCAAGCGATTGTGGTCATGACGCGCAACATTGACCTGTCGATCGGGTCAACCGTGGGGGTCGTGGCCTATCTGACGGGCGAGTTTTTGGGCGGCCATCCCGACCTGCACCCTTTGGTCGTGGCGCTGCTGGCCATGGGCATCGGCGGGCTGATGGGGGCGATCAACGGGGTGCTGGTGGCTTGGGGGCGCGTGCCGTCAATCATCGTCACACTCGGCACCTTGGCGCTGTATCGCAGCTTTTTGGTGCAATATTCTGATGCCAAAACCATCACCACGGCCAGCCTGCCGCAATGGCTGGTCGATCTGCCGCAGGCCAATGCCTTTAGCCTGTTCGGGCTGGATGTGCGCGTGACGGTGGTTCTGGCCCTGCTGTCAGCCCTTGCGATGGGACTGGCCCTGACCCGCCTGCGCGCGGCGCGGCGGATTTATGCGGTGGGGTCCAACCCCGATGCGGCGGTGATGGCGGGGATCAATGCAGGCATGGTGGTCTTTGTGGCCTTTGTGCTGTCAGGCGCTTTTGCCGGCCTGTCGGGGCTGATCTTCTTGGCCAAGTTCGGCAATATCACCGTGGTTGCGGGCATGGGGTTCGAGCTGAAGGCCGTGGCGGCGGTGGTGGTGGGCGGCGTGTCGATCCTTGGCGGGTCGGGCAGTATGATCGGCGTGGTGATCGGCTGTGTGCTGGTCGATACGATCGACAACTCGCTGACCCGTTGGGAGCTGGTGTCGGAATTCTGGCGCGATGCGCTGCTGGGCATGCTGATCATGGCGGCGGTGACGGTGGATACGGTCATGTCCCGCTCGCTGGGCCGCTTGGGCGCGAAGGGGGGCGCATGATGGCGTGGTTCAAAACATGGGAGGGGCTGCTGGCCCTGCTGTTTGTCGCCACCTTTGCCGGCAATGTGGCGCTGGCGCCTGAGTTTTTGACGATTCAGAATCAGATCAACCTGTTTCAACTGTCGATTGAAAAGATCATCGTGGCCTTGGTGATGACGCTGATCATCATCAATGCCGAGATTGACCTGTCGGTCGCCTCTGTCATGGGGCTATCTGCCTGCGCCTTTGGCTATCTGGTGACGGGCGGCTTTCCGGCCGCGGGGGCGATTGTGGTTTGTCTGGCCGTGGGGCTTGTGGCGGGGATGATCAATGCGCTGTTGATTGCGCGGGCGGGGATACCCTCGCTGGTGGTCACGCTTGCCATGCTGATCGGCTTTCGCGGCTTTGCGCGGGTGTTGGTGAAAGACCAAAGCATGGGCAACTTTCCGGCATGGGTGACGCATCTGGGCCAAGATGCGCTGGTGGGGCCTTTGCCTTTGTCGCTGGTGGTGTTCGTGATTTTCCTTGCCGGTTTGGGCATTTTGCTGCACCGCACCGGCTTTGGCCGCCAGATCGTGGTGATCGGCACCAATGCCGAGGTGGCGCGGTTTTCGGGCCTGAATGTGGCCCGCGTCAAGACGGTGTTGTTCTTGATGAGCGGCTTTATTTCAGCCCTTGCAGGGTTGCTGTATGCCGCGCGTCTGGGGTCGGTGCGCGGCGATGCGGGCACGGGGTTTGAGCTGGACATCATCACCATGGTGCTGCTGGGCGGGGTTAGTATCTTTGGCGGCAAGGGCAGTATGACGGGGGTGGTGCTGTCGATCCTGATCATCCTCAACCTGCGCAACGGCATGGCTTTGACCAATATCACCGGCCATATCCAGACGGGGGTGATCGGGGTCTTGCTGATTGCGTCGGTTTTGATCCCCAATCTGACCAACGACCTGCGCGCCCGTCGCGCCAAAGCCTAAGGGGGCGCCATGCGGCATGCGTTCAAAATGTACCTAAACCCCGGGATGGAGGCGGAATACATCCGCCGCCATGATGCGATCTGGCCAGAGTTATCGGCTTTGCTGACAGCGTCGGGCGTGTCGAACTATTCGATCCACCTTGACCGTGAAACGGGTGTTTTGTTCGGCTATCTGGAACGGCGCGCCGATCACACCATGGCCGATCTGCCGCGCCATCCGGTGATGCAAAAATGGTGGGCCTATATGGGCGACATCATGCGCACCAATCCCGATGGCTCGCCTATGGCCGTGGATCTGGTTGAGACGTTCTATCTGGCTTGAGGCCGCGCCTTGGCCCAAAGCGCTTGGACCGTACTGCGCCACGCATCGGCATAGGGCTGCAAATCTGCCTCTGGCAGCACGGCTTCGCCTTTGGCCTTGGTGGCCAACAACGGCCCCGCCAACATCGCCGCTCCCAAGCCGGTTCCCGCAGACTGCCCCGCAGGCAGCACGGCGCGGCCGGTGGCTGTGGCGAGCATGGCGGCGAAATCGGGGTTGCTGGCAAAGGGGCCTTCGAGATGAATAGGGCCGTCTGCGCCGATCAGCGCCAAACACTCGGCCCCCATCAGGGCCGTATAATAGCTGGCCGCCAGACAGGTTTGGCCGTGGGTTTGCGGCTCTCCGGCCCAGCCAAAGGTTAGGCCGGGGAAGGGGCCTGTGTCGGGGTGCAGCGAGGGCAGGGGCCAGATGCCCGCAAGCACGGCGCGGCGGTCTTGGTCGGTGGGGGTGACCACTTGCCCTTTGGTCATTGTGTCAAACTCGCGCCCGCCCATGTAGCGCGCGGTGGGGGTGGGGCCGCCCAAGGCGTTGACATTGACCAGCACATCGCGCGAGGCCTCCAGCGTCAAGGCAGGGCCGCCGATGGCCATGGTGATCATCCACGTGCCGGTCGAGACAACCGAGAACGGCTGATCCCCCCCCAGATAGGGCAAAAGCGAGGCGTTGGAATCATGGATGCCCGAATGTACCGGCAGCCCTGCGGGCAGGCCAAGTGATCCGGCAAGATCGGGCTTTAGGGCGAATTGGGCTGCGGCGGAAAGAACGGGCGGAAATAACCGCTCCCAGCCTTGCGCGGCAACCAAGTCGGAAAACTTCCCCGCCCAAGGGGTCCACAGATCGGTATGACAGCCAAGCGAGGTCACCTCGGATGCTGCAACCCCTGTCAAGCGATGCGCCCAATATTGCGGATAGGTCAGAATATACGCGGTGCGGGCGAAGGCGGCGGGGAAGGTTTGCGCCAGCCAGTAAATCTGCGCGCCAAGGTTCAATCCGCCCGGCAAGCGCGGCGATCCTGTTTGCGCAAAGGGCGGGCGCAAGGTGTTATAGGTGGGCAGGCTGTCGGGGCCTGCGTGTTCATAATCCAAAATCGGCAGCACCAGCGCCCCTTGCGCATCCACCAGCGCCGCACAAGCGCCGTGCGTGGTGATCGAAATCGCGTCGATGCGGTGCTTTGCACCAAGGGTTTTCAGGCTGGCGCAGACAAAGGCCCAAATCGCGTCGGTGTCAAAATGCGCATAGGGCGCGGTTTGGATCACGGGGTTAGGTGTTTTGAACACCATCCCCTCGGCCCCGCTGGCCAAATCCATCAGCAACACCTTGGCATTGGTCTTGCCAATGTCGATCACCGCCACAAACTGCACCATGATGCCCCCCTTGCTTGGCGCAAAGCTTACGGCTTTGGCGGCAAAAGCCAAAGAAAAAGCAGCGGGTTAAGGGGAGTAAAAACAAAAGGGCCAGCCCTGCGGCTGACCCTTTTTGTTGGAGCGGGCGAAGGGATTCGAACCCTCGACCCTAACCTTGGCAAGGTTATGCTC
>JBAXLX010000352.1:0-3725 GCA_037134595.1 Pseudomonadota bacterium | reverse complement strand
TGATGGGCCAAGCCGAGCGCGAGATTATGATGACCGGCCTGCCCTTTGCGGCAGTGCAAAAAGAACATCGTGGATCGACCCTGCGCCGCGTGCAATGCGTGCATTGCAAGGGCATCACCGAAAACGTGGCGCTGGACCCCTTTGTGTGCAGCCATTGCGGCTTGAACCTGTTCGTGCGCGACCACTACTCGCGCCGGATCGCGGCGTTTCAGGGCGTCAATATTGATGCCGAAGACCCGGGCCTTGTGCCCGCAGCGGTGGAGCGGTTCAAATGAGCGGCGGGGCAAAGCTTGCGGTCAAGGTGGCCGAGGTGGTCGTGGTTAACGACCTGATCAAGCGCTTTCGCTTTGTATCCCGCGACGGGTCTGAGTTGCCGTCATTTTCGGGCGGATCGCATATTGTGGTGGAAATGGACGACCACGGCACCCGCCGCCTGAACCCCTATTCGCTGATGTCGGACCCGGCGGATACCTCGGGCTACGAAATCTCGGTCCGGCGCGATGATGCGGGGCGGGGCGGGTCGTTGTTCTTGCACACTCATGTGCAGGCGGGGATGGAGATGGTGTTAAGCCATCCGTTGAATTTCTTCGCGCTGGACACGCGGGCCAGAAAGCACCTGATGATCGCAGGCGGCATCGGGATCACACCGTTTTTGTCGCAGATCAAGCAGTTGGGGCGTTTTGGCGCCAAGTTCGAACTGCACTACGCTGCGCGCAACCGTGCCTTGGGCGCCTATATGGGTGACCTTAAAGCCGCGCACGGCGATACGGTGCATCTGTATTACGACGATGACGGCATGGTGATTGACCTTGTGGGCCTTTTGAACCGCCAGCCCATCGGCACGCATCTGTATGTCTGCGGCCCCAAGGGGATGATCGCTTGGGTGCGCAAAACCGCCCAAGCTGCCGGATGGCCCGCGCATGCCGTGCATTTTGAAGAATTCTTGGCCCCCGGTACGGGGCTTGCCTTTACGGCCGAACTGGCGGCTTCAGGCAAGACCATCACCGTGGGCACGCACCAATCGCTGCTCGAGGCGATTGAGGCTGCGGGTGTGGATGCGCCCTATATGTGTAGGGGCGGGGCCTGTGGGCAGTGTGAAACGGCTGTGCTGGCCTGTCATGGCACGATCTTGCACCGTGACCACTGGCTTAGCCAAGACGAACAGGCCGAGGGTGCCAAGATCATGCCCTGTGTTTCCCGGTTCGAGGGTGCGACCCTTGTGCTGGACCGATAGGAGGACCAGATGAGCCTGGATTTCAAACCCGACCTTGGCGATTTCTTCAAGGAAGAAACCTTCCGCGACGATTTCACCTTTAAGAACTCTCCCGCGTCGATCGCGCGCTTTCCTTTCCCCTTTGACCGCGACGAATATATGTATTCGGTCAATATGGAGCCGCATGTGCCCGGCCGCCCCGGATCGGTCTTTGAAAAGACATTCGATATCGACGAGCATTACGTCAGCGAAATGGTCGACCGCGCCAAGGTTCTGGCCGAAGACCCGCTGCGCTGCCAAAGCCTGCCGCATATGACCTTGGCGGGCTGGGATTTGCTGGAACTGATCATGGACAGCAATGCCCGCGATTACCCGCAATGGTTTTCGCTGCAGAAGAACGCCAACCAGTGGCATTGGATCAACCGACCCTTGGGGATCGACCAGAAATTTACCTTCTTGGACGAATCGACCCTGCCCTATGGGCCGATGGAATATATCACCCGCCAGATGCAGGGCGATTTCTCGTTGCAAGACGAACGCGATGGCAACCTGTGGATGGATGCCGGCATGATCACCACGCAGGCCGACTGGTCGCTGGATTTCGACGTGGGGATGAATTTCATGGAATGGCACGCGCCTGTGCCCTTGGCCCATGAAAAGCAAGTCTTTGACCGCGCCTTGAAATTCCTGCTGAAGCTGCAAAACGGCGCGCCCGTGCGGCGGTTTAACTGGACGATGACGGTGAACCCCTTGCTGGATACCGCGCCCGAAACCTATCCCAAATGGGGCCCAACCAAGACGACCCTGACGCAAGAGAATTTAGGCTACAAACAGCACTTGCGCGTGGAACTGCAAGCCTTGTTCCGCCTGCCACGCTCGAACGCCATCGCCTTTTCGATCCGCGCCTATCTGGGCAAGTTTGAAGAACTGGTGACAATGCCCAAATGGGGCCGCCGCCTGCACCGCGTGCTGCGCGATATTCACCCCGATATCGCCACCTACAAGGGCTTTATTCGCAACCAACCCGCGATGGTGGAATGGCTGGCCAAATATGACGATGGCAAGCCGACCTCGCCGGGGTGGTGGCCAACGCCGGAATGACGCGCCACAGATGACCAAGCCTTTGAAACTTGGGTTCTTGATGTTCCCGGGCTTTCCGATGGCCTGCCTGACCTCGGCCATCGAACCCTTGCGCGCGGCCAACGAGATCACGGGCACCCGCGCCTTTTCGTGGGTTCTGCTGGGCGAGACGGCCGATCCGGTGCGCTCGTCGGCCGAGGTGCGCTTTACGCCGGATGATGTGCTGGATCAGGCACAGGGCTTGGATCAGGTTTACCTGATATCGCCCCCCACCGGGGCTTTTATCGACGCCAAACACACGCCTGCTGTGTTGCGCCGGCTGGACCGCGCCGGGGTGACGATGGGGGCGTTTTCGGGTGGAATCTTCCCCCTTGTGCGCGCAGGCTTGATGGAAGGGCACCGCTGTTCGGTGCATTGGTGCTACGAGATGGCCTTTAAGGCCGAGTTCTCCCATGTCGCCGCCGAAGAAACCGTGATCGTGCGCGACAGGCGGCGCATCACCGCCTCGGGTGCCGGGGCGGTGTTTGACCTGATGCTGCGCCTGATCGAGGAACGCTTGGGCCGCGAGACGATGACCGAAGTGGCTTGCTGGTTCCAGCACCCCTTTGTGCGCGATGAAGATGCCCGCCAAAAAGTGCCGGTCCAAGGCGCGGGAGGCACCGCCGATGCCCTGCCCCAGCCCATCCGAGAGGCGATCCGCTTGTTTGATGCCCATATCGAGGACCCTTTGCGCATTCCCGACGTGGCCGAAGCGGTCGATATGTCAGAGCGCAACTTTGAGCGCCTCTTCAAGCGCGAGACGGGGCAAAGCCCGCTGCGCTATTACCGCTTGGTGCGCTTGGCCAAGGCGCGGCAAAGGGTGCTCTATTCAGACGATTCGCTGGCAGAGATTGCCGCTTCGGTGGGCTATCCCCGTTCTGGCCCGATGGCGCGGCACTATGCGCAGGCCTTTGGCGTCAGCCCGCAGAATGAACGCAAGGCCTTGGCGGGCTTGCGCGGCCTCTCGGGGGATTTGCCGCCCGAGAGGTGATTTTTCGCAGAAAAATCGTTTGGGGTGGCCACGATTTTTCTGCGAAAAATCATCCTATCGCCAACCGTCCAAGCCCGATAAAGATCAAGGCAATACCCAGCCCCTGCAAGGGTTTCACCTTTTCGCCCAGCACAGCCCAAGCCAGCAAGATCGTCACAACCCCAAACAAAGACGACGCGACCGAGGCATAGCTTGCCTGCGCCAACCCGCCCGAGGCGATGACAGACGACAGCGCCAGCCCGTCCAGACATCCCATGGCCAGCAAAACCGGCCAGCGTTTGAAGGCCGCGCCGCTGCCCTTGGGGCGCAGCGCCAAAAGGCCCAAGGCCAGGGCTGCCCCACCCGCCCGCGCCAGACTGGCCGCTTGCATCGGGTCAATCCCCCTGCCGCCTCTTGCCCAAG
>JBAXLX010000351.1:0-3739 GCA_037134595.1 Pseudomonadota bacterium | reverse complement strand
CCTTCAATCGCGGTGGCGTCATCCCACCCGCCGCCCCATACATCGGCACCTTCCTCGGCCCAGGCCCCTTGCTCGGTGACACCCCCACACGGACCAACGGCACCTCCCTGGCCGCCATCAGCGGCTACCGCAATCTGGACGTGCATTTGTACGTCAGCACCTTCGGCAGTTACCTCGCCCTGCCAGTGACCAAGAAACTGGATGTGATGCTGGAAGGCGGCGCGGTGCTCGCGCTGGCCAATGGCACCTACAAATACGAGAGCACCGTGGCCGTGGCCGGAGCACCCACCCAGGTGAGTAGCGGCAGCAAGAGCAGCACCCGACTGCTGCCCGGGGTCTATTCCAGCGTGGGGTTCGCCTGGCATGTGACCGACAAGTTCAGTGTGCAGAGCGCAGTGCGCTATCAGTTCATGCGCCAGTTCACCCTGAACGCCAACGGCTCAAACGCCAATCTCTGTTTCGACTCCGCCTTGGTGCTCTCTCTCAGCGCGACCTACAAGTATTAACGGATTTCCGAGAAGCATGCGTAGCGACGCTCGACCGCGCTTGGAGGGCCAAGCGCCCCACCTAGCGGCGCGCACACGCACGCCCAGCGCTGGTAGGACAGACTGTCCTCAGTCCGCCGCCGTCGAAGCCCACAATCTTCGAGCTAGAAACAACCTGCTAGCCGACAATGAGTTTTGCGAACCGCTATCACAGCCTTTATCCACTTCAAGTCCGCCCCCTGCCAGCACGAAGCCCGGAGTGATCGTTTAGCCTGGCTCCAAAGACGCACACAGCGCCTCCCTACCCGCCCAGCGCGGCGCAACACCTCAGCGCTGGTAGGGAACCGCTGTGCAGGTCCGTAATTTCGGGTCTGTCGCATCGCAGGCGCTCAAAAAGGTCCGCCGTCCTTACCGTGACCGATAGACCAGATCTCCAGAAGATTGTCGTATTGAAAGAGCGAGCACAGCGGCCCCAGTGGCAAGGCGTGAGAGCGTCTGTCATTGATGAATCACAGGCAAACGACCCACGCAGCCCATGGGGCCGCTCCGCCTTCCGGGCAATGGGACAAGGTTTATGGGACTTGCTCTAAATCATGGCCAGCCCATCCACAAAAAATCGCCAAAGAGCATCGCGCAGGCGCCAGTAAAGTAGTCCGCTCAGTCCTCTGAGCGGTGCTCCGCAGAACCCCAAGACCCCGCCTAGCGTACATTTCTCCCACTCAGTGGGAATAGGCAAACAGCATGTGGCACGCGTTATGTAGCTCGGAGCCGTAAGACAGCCCAAAGCAATTCCGGCACCGAGTCGCGCCCTTCGCGTACTAGTCACTCCGAGCAACACCGCCGGATGTCAACGTTTGGGGTGCTACAAGTGCGGGCAAGACACCATCTTCCGCCACACCGCTCCGCAACACACCAGCCCCAAAGGGGCTGCGTATTATAGCGAAGGGTTGCCGAGCCTCAGCGAGGCTACCATGGTACTAAGCATCACCACCCGGGAAGCAAACCCAAGTTTCCGCTACATGTCACGCCAACCAGCAGCGTTGGCAAAAAACTCCGCCGCGCATCAATCGCGCCGAGTCCACCCCCAATCTCCAAAATCCACGCCCCCTTAACGGACCGCAATCCATCTCAGCCATCTGTTTACCTGAGCACACCCTCCACGCCAGCACGCATCCACACCACACCGGCACAAGGGCGCCAGGAAATGTTTCCGACGAGCAGCAAGAATGATGGAGGATGTCACCTGGGAAAAAGCGCAAATTAGGCTGCCTTCAGAACAATAGCCACTTGATGAATACGGTTAATCTATCTAGCATTGGTCACAGCTTCTTGCAGCCTCGCAAATCAGCACTGAGAATTAATAGTCGGAGATAAATCAAACAGTAAAGTCTCCAGTGGACTACCATATAGACATCAGTCGGTTTAACAACATCGCATACCTCGAATCTCGAACTTCGATTGTGCCTGAGGAGCACCGCGGCGCGTTACGAACTGCACTAAGCTATCTTTACCAAGATGAGGGACCGGTTAACCTTCCTCGGGGCCGTCTCCTGACTGCTGAGCCATATTTTGAAGTCGCCGAGTGCATTGTGATCCGGTGGCTTTATACGCGAACTAACGGCAATCTTCGCAGCAAGTATGGAGTAGGTGCACTTCACGCTGCACGCTTAAGTCGGTATAAATGTGGGTCATGTGGATTCCAGGACGTGCGTGTACTGAACTTGGACCATGTAAACGGACGCGTAAAGGGTACCGCTTTTGCGTGCCTTTGCGCCAATTGCCACACTATAAAATCACGCAGCTGTGATTGGACCGGCAATGCTCGGCTAATCAATGTAATTGCGTTGTAGAATGACGCGAGATCGCCAATAACGCCACGGCTATTCGGGATCATCTGTCGCTAGAATTTGCACCGTATAATCAAGCGGCAATTCGCCCCTGACATGTAGTGCGCCGACACCCTCAGGAGTGACTTCGCGTGATGGCCACAAAACGTTCTGTATCAGATTTTTCTCAAAAAAGATCTCTCGGCAGGCCGTTTGCCAATTGTTCGATGGAAGTGAATTTGCGATGGGGCTGAAAATGTAGTTGGCGGTTCCAGCGACAAGATCTGCAATCTGGACTGCCCGATTGTCTTTCGAAGACCCGCCCGCTATTGAAGTGGATCTGTAGGGAAGGCTTGACCAACCGTCACCGACTGCTGGCAGAATCTTCGGTTTTATGGATGGGTTTGATAGTTTTTGAATCGTTTTCAACTGCGACGCAAGAGCTTTGGATTCATCCGAAAACACCGCAAAATCGCTTTTTAATTCCTGCCCCCAAAAGTCAATCAGAGAGAAGTATGCCGGAACGAGAGGATCGAGCGTGTATTCAGAAAGGTAGTTTCTCCAAAGTTCAGGATACAAGGAACCGAACAAAAGCCCTGACAGCATATTGAACTCGTCATGGTCATCGTTGTGTTCGGCAACCTTTGCATGCGCCTCAATAACCGCGTCTTTAAAGATTTTGTAGTTTGCGTCCGAGCCTTCGCGTATCATGACAACAAAGGAATGTAAAAGTTTGTTGAAGCCATCCTCCCCTAGCCAAACGGGGAGAACCATTGACTTCAAATTTGCCAACGAGACTGCGCCACCTTGCTCATAAAGATTTACACCACCTGCACGTGCCACCGGTTCGCATATCAGATCAACAATTTTTGTGACAGCAAAGAACTTTTTATCAGTGATGTGAACACGGATGGAAGATCCGTTTACCCAGTCCTTTTCAAGGAATGATTGAATGAGGCGCATCTGCCTTCCACTATTTTTAAACTTGGAGAATTTCCATTCGGCTGCATTGATCGAGTGAAAATGCTCTTCCGCTTCCTTGAGATTATCCTCTGTTACGCGCACCGATGACAGAACCAGAAGAGGTTGGTCAGTATTGAGGATGTCACTGCCAGTGTTTCCACTTTCATCTAAAATGATCGTTTCCATTGAGAACTAATTGTAACACATTGGTGGGAAAATTTTTCCCCAAGCTTCTTATCGGTACTCTTGCAACGTTACGCATTCAAATGGAACGTATTGCGTAACACCTTCGTCTCACAGCTTGAGACCAGCAGGATTCCAAAGTGGTCCACAGAACTGGAATGCCACCGTTTGACGCGTTCAGCGGAAGGTATTAATCATTTCCTTTTCAACGATTCCGCCACCATCCAGTAAATCCCAATCTTCAGCGACATCCAAATCTACTGCTACACCCACCCGACATTG
>JBAXLX010000350.1:0-3741 GCA_037134595.1 Pseudomonadota bacterium | reverse complement strand
CGCGCTGACCTCTTCGGCCAAGCCTTTAACATGATTGCCCCCGAGGGCATGGCGATCGCGGCCGATATGACCCGCGTGGTCTTTGCGCCTGACAAAATTAACGTCTTTGCCGACGACTGGCGGGTAGCGCCCCAAACCGGAAGGCCCGTGTGATGGAGAAGACGCAAAACAACAAGGCGTGGTTCTTGGTGCTGCCGGTCTTGGTGATCGTGGCCTTTTCCGCCGTGATCCCGCTGATGACCGTGGTGAACTATTCCGTCAACGACACCTTTGGCGAGAACGAGTTCTTCTGGAACGGCCTTGGCTGGTTTGAAGACATGATCGCCTCTGACCGGATGCACAGCGCCTTGGGGCGGCAGGTGCTGTTTTCGGCGATCATTTTGGCGATAGAGGTGCCCTTAGGGATTTTTATCGCGCTGAATATGCCCAAAAAAGGGTTTTGGGCCAGTTTTTGTCTGGTTCTTATGGCCTTGCCGCTGCTGATCCCGTTCAACGTGGTGGGCACGATCTGGCAGATTTTTGGCCGTGTCGACATTGGCCTTTTGGGGCATGGCTTGGCGAGTTTGGGGGTTGATTACAACTACACCAACGACGCGCTGGATGCTTGGATCACCATCATCGTGATGGATGTCTGGCATTGGACCTCGCTTGTGGCTTTGCTGTGCTACGCAGGGTTGCAATCTATCCCGCAGGCCTATTACCAAGCCGCGCGCATCGACCAAGCCAGCCGGTGGAGCGTGTTTCGCTTTATCGAACTGCCCAAGATGTCAGGCGTCTTGCTGATCGCGGTGCTTTTGCGCTTTATGGACAGCTTCATGATCTACACCGAACCTTTCGTTGTCACTGGCGGCGGTCCGGGCAATTCGACCACCTTCTTGTCGATTGATCTGGTGAAGATGGCTGTGGGGCAGTTTGACCTTGGGCCTGCGGCGGCGTTTTCGATCATGTATTTCTTGGTGATCTTGCTGGTGTCTTGGGTGTTTTACACCGTCATGACCACCCTTGATAACGCGGAGACGAAATGATGCGCGCGCGCTCTTCTGCCATCGTCCTGGCGGTTTATCTGCTGTTCTTGCTGATCCCGATCTATTGGCTGATCAACATGAGCTTGAAGACCAATACCGAGATCACATCCACCTTCACGTTGATCCCCGCCAACCTGACCTTTGCCAATTATGTCACGATCTTGACCGATCCGTCGTGGTACATGGGCTATGTGAACTCGCTGATTTATGTGGTGTTGAACACGCTGATTTCGATCACCGTGGCGCTGCCTGCCGCCTATGCCTTTTCGCGCTACAATTTCATGGGCGACAAGCATCTGTTCTTTTGGCTGCTGACCAACCGCATGTCTCCGCCTGCGGTTTTCGCGCTGCCCTTCTTTCAGTTGTATTCCAGCGTCGGCCTGTTTGACACGCATATCGCCGTGGCCTTGGCGCATTGCTTGTTCAACGTGCCGTTGGCGGTGTGGATTTTAGAAGGGTTTATGCGCGGCGTGCCCAAAGAGATTGACGAAACCGCCTATATCGATGGCTACGGGTTCGGGCGCTTCTTTGTGCGCATCTTTATGCCGTTGATCGCCAGCGGCATCGGGGTTGCCGCGTTTTTCTGCTTTATGTTCTCGTGGGTGGAACTGCTTTTATCGCGCACGCTGACCTCGGTTTACGCCAAATCCATCGCCTCGACCATGACACGCACCGTGTCGGCCAGCGGGATGGATTGGGGGGTTCTGGCTGCGGCAGGGGTCTTGACGATCATCCCGGGGGCTTTGGTGATTTATTTCGTGCGCAACTACATAGCCAAGGGCTTTGCCCTGGGGAGGGTGTGATGACCGCTGCCCGTTGGAACAGCCTGTACCTTGGCCTTGGTGTGCTTATGGCCGCCATTCTGGGCTTTCTTTTCTGGTCCGTGCCGCGCGATGACACTGGGATGCTGTGGTATGACCCGATGATCCCCGGCGGCTGGATGGCTTGGACCTTTCCGGTCGCCTTGTTCTTTTACCTGATCGCCAGCTTGCTGATCATCTTCACGCTGCTGGCCATCCGCTTTCCCGAAACCCCCCGCCGCGGCATCTTGCGCATTGAAACCACGCGCGGCGATCGGTTGTTTATCACGCTCTTGGGCTCGGCCTATATCAATCTGGTCTGGCTCTTTTTCTTCGGTGCGCCGCTGACATGGCCGCTGATCCTATGCCTGGTTTATGCCGCAGCGGTGTTTCGCTGGGTGTAACACAGGACAAACGGCGCCGGACGGGTGGGCCAGACCTGCCCCAAGGCAAAACGAAAAGACTCATCAACCTTCTGGGAGGAAAAAAGTGAGACTAAGACACACCACCACCGCGATGGCCCTTGCGCTGATCGCCTGCGGCATGCCGGCTTTTGCCGACATGGATGCAGCCAAGGCCTTCTTGGATACCGAAATCGGTGACCTGTCCACGCTGAGCCGTGCGGATCAAGAAGCCGAAATGCAATGGTTCGTCGACGCCGCCAAGCCCTATGCGGGCATGGAAATCAAGGTTGTTTCCGAAACCATCGGCACGCATGAATACGAATCCAAAGTGTTGGCACCTGCCTTCACCGCCATCACCGGTATCAAGATCACCCACGATCTGATCGGTGAAGGCGACGTTGTTGAAAAGCTGCAAACGCAAATGCAGTCGGGCGAAAACATCTATGACGCCTATATCAACGACTCTGACCTGATCGGCACCCACTGGCGCTACCAGCAGGCCCGCAACCTGACCGACTGGATGGCCGGCGAAGGCAAAGACGTCACCAATCCGGGTCTGGATCTGGCCGACTTTATCGGCACGTCCTTTACCACCGGGCCGGATGGCAAGCTTTACCAAATGCCAGACCAGCAGTTCGCGAACCTCTACTGGTTCCGCTATGACTGGTTCAACGATCAAAAGACCAAAGACGATTTCAAAGCCAAATATGGCTATGATCTGGGCGTTCCGGTCAACTGGTCGGCCTATGAAGACATCGCCGAATTCTTCACCGGGCGCGATATGTCCTATATGGGCGGGCCGACCTCGGTCTTTGGCAACATGGACTATGGTAAGAAAGACCCGTCCTTGGGCTGGCGTTACACCGACGCGTGGATGTCGATGGCCGGTATGGGCGACAAGGGTGAACCCAACGGCCTGCCGGTCGACGAATGGGGCATCCGTGTGAACGAAAAGTCGCAGCCGGTGGGTTCGTGCGTTGCGCGCGGCGGTGCCACCAACGACGCAGCCGCTGTCTACGCTGTGACCAAGGCCATCGAATGGCTGCAAAAGTACTCGCCGCCGGAAGCCGCGGGCATGACCTTTGGCGAAGCAGGTCCGGTTCCCGCACAAGGTGCCGTGGCCCAGCAGATGTTCTGGTACACCGCCTTTACCGCAGCTTCGGTTGCGCCGGGCACACCCGTGATGAACGAAGACGGCACGCCCAAGTGGCGCATGGCCCCCTCGCCGCACGGCGCTTACTGGTCTGAAGGCACCAAGATCGGCTACCAAGATGCCGGTTCGTGGACCTTGATGCAATCCACCCCCGTTGACCGCGCCCAAGCCGCTTGGCTTTATGCGCAGTTCGTTGTGTCCAAAACGGTGGACGTGAAGAAGTCTGACGTTGGCCTGACCTTTATCCGTCAATCCACCATCGACAGCCAGCACTTCACCGATCGCGCCCCCAAACTGGGTGGTTTGATCGAATTCTACCGCTCGCCCGCCCGCGTTCAGTGGTCGCCCACCGGCACCAA
>JBAXLX010000349.1:0-3750 GCA_037134595.1 Pseudomonadota bacterium | reverse complement strand
CCCTCGTATTCAGCTTGGGAAGCTGCTGCTCTGCCATTGAGCTACACCCGCATCGCATGCACAGGTAATCGCTTGGTGCGCTTGCGTCAAGCGGCGAAGAACTGTGTAGCGGCGCTTTGGGCTTGGGGGTCTTTTTGCCAATCTCCCGGCGCATTGGCATCGGCCAAAAGCGCGCCGCTCCAGATCATGCCCAGATAGGCCGTGGCAAAGCCCAGACCGTCGCGGGCGGGGGCAATCTCGGCGTCGGTTGAACCGGCGTGGGCCATGATCAGCCAAGCGCGTTTGCCAGCCATGCGGGCTTTGAAATCCAAGTCGGGCAGGCGCATCCAGTGGGACCAGTGGTCAAGGTACAGTTTGGCGGGGGCGGGCAGGCCGTACCAGTACAGCGGTGCGACAAACACGATGTCGCTGGCCTGCAGCGTGCGCCCGGCCAACTCGGCCATTGCAGGGGAAGGCAGGCCATAGCTTGCGCCGTGGCGCAGGTCTTCGAAGGGGGGCAGGGCGGCTTTGGTCAGGTCGCACCAGTCTTGGGCCACGCTTGGCGGCAAAGCAGCCGCTGCAGCGCGGGCCATGGTTTCGGTATTGCCGCCGCTGCGCGCGCTGGACAGCAAGAAGAGGAACCTGCGCTCTGTCATGCTTTGGCCCTTCCTAAAGCGCCTTTACCCGCGCCGCCGCTTGCGCCCACCTTCGCCGCCGGACCCTGCGGTGTTAAAGCTGACATCGGGCAGCGGGTCTAGGTGCGGGAAAGCATCCACCGCGTTCGGAATGGCCGAGGCGTTGACGAAATGCTCTTGAAAGCGCGGCTCGATGGCGGTTTCGACCTTGTGGATGTCATGCACCACGGCTTCGATCGTATCGCGCGCCGCGCGGTTGCACAGGGCAATGCGCGCGCCGGTGCCTGCGGCATTGCCGGCCGAGATCACCTTATCCAAAGCGGCATCTGGGATCATGCCCAAGATCATCGCGTGTTTGGGCGAGATATGCGCCCCAAAGGCCCCGGCCAGAACCACACGGTCAACCGTTTCGACCCCCATTTCATCCATCAACAGCTTGGCACCCGCATAAAGCGCAGCCTTGGCAAGCTGAATGGCGCGGATGTCGCCTTGGGTCACCAGAATGCGCGGCCCGCCTTCGGCTGTGCCGTCATGCAGCACATAGGAATGGGTGCGCCCTTCGGGCACCGACCGTGCGGTGCCGGTTTGATCCGGCCCGCCCATCAGCCCGCCTTGATCGACCAAGCCCGCGGAGCGCAGTTCGGCCACGGCTTCGATGATGCCCGATCCGCAGATACCCGTTACACCCGTCGTCCCCACGGCGTCAGCAAAGCCCGCATCGGTCGACCACAGGTCAGACCCGATCACCTTAAAGCGCGGCTCTTTGGTGATAGGATCAATCTCGACCCGCTCAATCGCGCCGGGGGCTGCGCGTTGGCCTGACGAAATTTGCGCCCCTTCAAAGGCTGGACCTGTCGGAGAGGAGCAGGCCAGAACCCGTGTCTTATTGCCCAAGAGCAGTTCGGCATTGGTGCCAACATCAACGATCAGCACCATGTCTTCGGATTTGTTTGGCTCTTCTGCCAAGGCCACAGCGGCGCAATCTGCGCCCACATGGCCAGCAATGCACGGCAGCACATAGACCCGCGCGGTGCGCGCGACAGCGGTGAGATCCAGCTCGCGGGCATCAAACGACAAAGCACCAGAGGTGGCCAAGGCAAAGGGCGCTTGACCCAGTTCGACCGGATCAATCCCCAACAGCAGATGGTGCATCACGGGATTGCAGACAAAGACCAGTTCATAAATCGCGCTGGCATCCACCTTGGCCTCTGCCGCAATCTCGCCCACCAGCGTGTTGATCGAGGCGCGCACGGCACTGGTCATTTCCACATCGCCGCCGGGGTTCATCATGGCGTAAGACACGCGGCTCATCAAATCTTCGCCAAAGCGGATTTGCGGGTTCATCACCCCGGCTGAGGCGAGCACCTTGCCATCGGTCAAATCGCACAGGTGGGCTGCGATGGTGGTTGACCCAAGGTCAATCGCAAGGCCCAAAAGCGGGCCTTCGTGATAGCCCGGCCACAGGTCAGCCAAGTGGTAATCGGCGTCGTGGTTGCCCTTGTTCAAAGCGACCGTGATCTTCCATTCGCCCTTGCGCAAAGCGGGTTGCAGGCGGCGCAGCAGGGTCAACTCGGCTTGCACGCCGTTGATCTGCCACTGCTCGGCCAAGGCGCGCTTGACGCGTTCAAAATCGCCCGTGGGTTCGTGCATATCGGGTTCGGCCACGTCGATGAAATACAGCCGCGTTGCAGGGTCCATCGCGATCACGCGGTCAGAGGCGGATTTGCGGATCACCTGTTTGTGCACTTGGCTTTCGGGCGGCACATCGACGATCACATCGCCCATCACCTTGGCCTGACAGCCCAGACGCCGCCCGTCGATCAGGCCGCGCACGCGTTTATAGCGCGCCTCGACCTCGTTCCATTCTGACAGCGCGTCAGCGGCGACCGTCACGCCGTGTTTAGGAAACTCGCCGTAGCCCGGCTGGATTTGGCATTTCGAACAAATGCCGCGTCCGCCGCAGACCGAATCCAGATCGACCCCCAACTGCCGCGCTGCCGTCAAAATCGGCGTGCCCAGCGCAAAGCGCCCGCGTTTGCCCGAGGGCGTGAAGATCACAAGCGCGTCTTGGCTGGCGGCATTGGTCATGGCGGTCTCCTACTTCTGCTGGTGTTTTAGGCCGGATAGGGCCTGCCGCAAGGGCTGAATGCGGCAGGCAAGCGTCAGGCTGCGGCAAATGCGGGGCTGGGGGCGGGCAAAGGGGGAAAATCCGTCAAGACGGAGGATTTTCCGTTATATTGACATTTGACCGCTTCAAGCGGATATTTCGCCCAAAGCAGAGGGATTTCCAATGTCGCAAGCCTTCCTGACCCATGTGGCCGCCACCCTGAAAGCGATTGAGGCCGAAGGGCTGATGAAGCATGAACGCGCCCTGCAAGGCCCGCAAGCGGCGCGGGTGATGGTGGGCGGGCGGCAGATGCTGAACCTGTGTTCGAACAATTACCTAGGCCTGGCGGATGATGCTCGCCTGATCGCCGCCGCTCGGCAAGCCATGGACAGCCACGGCTACGGCATGGCCTCGGTCCGCTTCATCTGCGGCACGCAGGATTTGCACAAAACGCTGGAACGCCGTTTGGCCGCATTTTTGGGCACCGACGATGCCCTGCTCTTTGCCGCCTGCTTTGACGCCAACGGGGCGGTCTTTGAACCGCTGCTGGGCGAAGAAGACGCGGTGATTTCGGACAGTTTGAACCACGCTTCCATCATCGACGGCATCCGCCTGTGCAAAGCGCGGCGCTTTCGCTTTGCCAACAACGACATGGACGATTTGCACCGCCAGTTGCAAGCCGCCCGCGACGGCGGGGCGCGGTTTATCTTGGTGGTGAGCGACGGTGTGTTTTCGATGGACGGCAGCTTTGCCAATCTGGCCGATCTGACGCGACTGGCCGCTGACTTTGGCGCTGTGACCATGGTGGATGACTGCCATGCCACGGGCTTTATCGGCCCGCAGGGGCGCGGCACAGCGGCGCGGGCGGGGGTGAAGGTGGATGTGATGACAGGCACCTTTGGCAAGGCCTTGGGCGGGGCTTTGGGCGGCTATGTCGCGGGGCCGCAAGCGGTGATCGACCTGCTGCGTCAGCGCGCGCGGCCCTATCTGTTTTCCAACGCGCTGCCGCCGGCGGTGGTGGGGGCGGCT
>JBAXLX010000348.1:0-3762 GCA_037134595.1 Pseudomonadota bacterium | reverse complement strand
GACCTGCTGCGCGACCTGCAACGCGACCTTGGCACCGCGATCATCCTGATCACCCATGATATGGGCGTGGTCGCCGAAATGGCCGACCGCGTGATTGTGATGAAGGCGGGCCGCATGGTCGAAGAGGCGCGGGTGACGGACCTCTTCGCCAACCCGAGTGCGCCCTACACACGCGATTTGCTGGCTGCCGTGCCGCGCATGGGGCAGCGGGGGGCGGTTGCCGAAAGCCCGCACTCTGACGCTGTGGCCGTGCTGTCGGACGTCGTAGTGCGCTTTCCGATCAAGGGCGGAATGCTGGGCCGCACCACGGCGCAGGTTCACGCGGTAGAGCATGTCAGTTTTGACATCCGCAAAGGGGAAACCTTTGCGCTTGTTGGGGAATCCGGCTGCGGTAAATCCACCATTGCCAAGGCGATGGTCGGTTTGGTGCCGCATCAGGGCCGGATCGAAATTGGCGGACAAAGCCTTTCGCCCCTTGGCCATGACGCGCCGAAATCGCTGCGCCGCAAGGTCCAGATGGTGTTCCAAGACCCGATGGCCGCGCTGGACCCGCGCATGCGGGTGGGTGACCTGATCGCCGAACCCCTGCTGATCCACAACATCGGCACCGCCAATGACCGCCGCGCGGCAGCGGCAGAGTTGATGCGGCGGGTGGGTCTGTCGCAGGATCAACTTGACCGATATCCGCATGAATTCTCGGGCGGGCAGCGCCAACGGATTTGCATCGCCCGCGCCTTGGCACTGAAACCTGACCTCATCATCGCGGATGAAAGCGTGTCGGCGCTGGATGTCAGTGTGCAGGCGAGGGTCTTGGCATTGCTGAAGGAATTGCAGGACGACATGGGCGTGGCCTTTCTGTTCATCAGCCATGATATGGCGGTGGTGGACAGCATCGCAGACCGGGTGGCGGTGATGTATCTGGGCCAGATCGTCGAAATGGGCCGCCGCGCGCAGGTGTTCGGCAACCCGCAGCACCCCTATACCCAGCGCCTGATCGAGGCTGTCCCCGTCCCAGTCCCCGACCCCACCCACCGCCGCGCGCCCTCGGCCCGTTTGGGCGGCGACATCCCCAGCCCGGTGCATCCCATCGATAGCGGCCCCGACCGGGTGGTGTTGCGCGATATTGGTGGCGGGCATCTGGTGGCGGGGTGACCCGTTTTCCGCGCGTCGCTTCGCGGCAATCGGCGGAACCGGGGGTTTCACACCCCCGGGCCCCCGTGGGATATTTGAGCAACGGGGAAGGGATCAGGCCAATCCGGCCAGATGCAGCCCCAAACCCAGCGCCGCGGCCCCGCCCAAGACGGTGACCATCCCCAGTTTCAGCCGGAACACTGCAAGCAGCGCCAGCGCCGACAGACCCGCCGCGACCCAGTTGATCGAGGCCAGCACCGGCAATTCCAGCGACAGCGGACCTGCCGTGACGCGCGCCACCTCGGCCCAGATCACATGGACGGCGAACCAGAGTGCAAGGTTCAGGATCACGCCCACCACAGCCGCGGTCACCGCCAATAAAGCGGCGGAGAGGGCTTTATTGGCGCGTAAGCCCTCCATAAACGGCGCGCCTAGGAATATCCACGCAAAGCAGGGCGCAAAGGTCACCCATGTCGCCAACAGGCCACCCGCCGTGCCAGCAAGGAGAGGATTGGTCCAGCCCGCCTCTCGCATGGCCCCCATGAAGCCCACGAATTGCAGCACCATGATCAGCGGTCCCGGCGTGGTTTCGGCCATGCCCAGACCATCCAGCATCTCACCCGGTTTCAGCCAGCCATAGGTGCCCACCGCCGCTTGCGCGACCCACGCCAGCACGGCATAGGCCCCGCCAAAGGTCAGCACGGCCAGTTTTGAGAAATAGGTGGCGATGTCGGTGAACACACTGCCGGGGGCGAGGATCAGCAGCGCTGCGACAGGAAGCAACCAAAGCACCAGCGCGACAATCCCGGCGCGAAAGGCCCCGGCACGTTTGACCCCGGTCAGATCGCCATGCTCTTCGCCTAGCAGGGTGGAGGCGTCATCGACATGACTTTTGCCGACACTGCCATGCCCGCCGCCGCCCTGAAATCCTGCTAGCCCCGCCTTCGCCCCGATCCAGCCGATCAGCGCGGCAAGGGCGACGATCATCGGAAAGGGTGCCGCAAAGGCAAAGATCGCCACGAAGGACGCCGCAGCGATCATCCACATCGCTTGGGTTTTCAGCGCGCGTTTCCCCACCCTGACAACAGCCTGCAAGACGATGGCCAGCACCGCTGCCTTCAGCCCGAAGAACAGCGCCGACACAAAGCCCACATCGCCCCAAATCGCATAGACCCAACTGAGCGCCATGATTGCGACGGCACCGGGAAGGATAAAGAGCAGTCCCGCAATCAACGCGCCGCGCACCCCGTGCATCAGCCAACCGATATAGGTGGCGAGTTGTTGCGCCTCGGGGCCCGGCAGCAGCATGCAGAAGTTCAGCGCGTGCAGGAAACGGCCATCGCCAAGCCAGCGTTTTTCCTCGACCAGAATGCGATGCATGACGGCAATCTGCCCTGCTGGCCCGCCGAAGGAGAGGGCAGCGATGCGCGCCCAGACTTTTGCCGCCTCGGCCAATGTGGGGAATTTGCGCGCTTCGTTCATCCCGGTTTCCCCTGTTACGCCGCCTTAAGCCAGCCGACACCCCTTGTGTCGCGCCCTGCTTGTATGAAGTCAACGCCATGAGGGCCCCGCGTCACAGCACGATGACAGCGACACTGGTAGCAGGTCTCAGGCAGCGCCGGATTTCACGCATCTGGTCGCTTTTCTGCGGTGTGAGGCGTGGTGTTCTGGCAAGTGTTGGTTAGGACGGCCCTGCGCCTTGTCCGGCCAAAAGCCGCCTTTGCAGTGCAACAAAGGGGGTGCATCCGCGCACCTGATCCACCGTTAGACGGTGATCGCGCATCTGTACTGTGGCCAGAAGGTTGAGCGCCCGCGCTAACCCCTCTGCTTCTTGGCGCAGGCGGTCGGCATTTTGCAGATCGGCGGTCAGGGCGGCGATCAAGGCCGCACCATCCCCCATCCCGTTTCGCGCCATCGCCACGGCCCGCCCCAGCGCCGCATCCAGTCGGTGCAGCGCCTGTGCTTGACCCGCGGCCTCATGCGCGCAGGCGGCCAAAAGCGCATCCGCTGTGACATGCGGCGGCATCGGGTCGGGTGTCGACACCCCGCCCGGATCATCGTCAAACAACATCACAATGCCCCCACGACCTTTTCGATGCATCCCTTTAGCCCCTGCGTGGTAAAGGGTTTTGCGATGAAATTGTTCATGCCCAACTGATGCCCCCGCGAGATGATGCTGCGATCAGGTCGTCCCGTCATCAGGATGAACCCGATCCGCTGGGTTGACGCATTGGCGCGCAACGCCTCAAGCAAGGAAAGACCATCCATCCCAGGCATGTTGTAATCCGACAGCACCAGATGCGTTGGATTTGCCGCCAACCGTCGCAGCGCGGTTGGTGCCTCCCGCTCGAACGCGACTTTTTGAATCCCGATTTCATCCAGCGCCTGTTCGACCAGACTGCGGCTGACCGACATGTCATCGACCACCATCAGGGTCAGGGTGTTGCGGAGTGGCATGAAATTGTCCTTGGTACAGAGGAGGGCGAGGGAAGGATTGGTCCGGTATCCTGCGGCGCAGCGGTCTCGGTCCGGCGGTATTGCGTGATGCCAGAGGCCGCAAATAATGGATCAAGGCGCGGGTCCATTCGTTCGGAATGGCCAAGGAACAGCCGGCCATCCACGACGATCCGA
>JBAXLX010000347.1:0-3805 GCA_037134595.1 Pseudomonadota bacterium | reverse complement strand
CCGCACGTGGGGCCAAGCGTCAGACTATGACGCGCAGGCGCGCAAACTGGTGGCGATGTTTGCCGCCAACTTCGCGCAATACCTGCCTTTCATCGACGACGATGTGAAAGCCGCTGCCATCTAGGCCATAATCGCCAGACGGGCCAAGTTCAGGCCCGTCAGCACGAGCAAGCCTTGCGTCCAGCGCCGAAAGCGCCGCTGGTCCAGCCGGTCTTGCACCCAAGTGCCCGCCATCTGCCCCACTTGCGCAGGCACGGTCAGCGCCACCGAAAAAGCCCCCGTTTGCAGGGTAATCACGCCGGAATGCACATGGGCCAAAAGCAGCACAAAGGCCCCAATCAAAAAGACCACGCCTTGCACGCGCACCGTCTCGCGCTTGTCTGCACCGATCGACAGCAGATACACCAGCAGCGGCGGCCCCCATATCCCCGACAGCCCGCCATAAAGCCCGCCAATCGCGCCCAATATCCATTCAGCCCGCGCGCGGTGCTGCAATTTCAACGCCATGTGCAGACCCGCCAGTTGGGCAAGGGCAAAGGCGGTGATGGGTAGGCCCAGCAGCAGCAAGAACAGCCCATGCGGGATGACATGCACAAAAGCGGCTGAAACAACGATAAAGACCACCGTGGCCACCAGCATCCGCCAATAGGTGCGCATCGTGCCCAAAGCGGGCTGTAAACCTTGGCGAAAGGCTTGGGTCAGGTTGGTGACAAAGGTGGGCAGGATCAATCCAGCCAGCGCCAATTCCGGCGGCAGAAACGAGGAAAACGCCCCCATCATGATCATGGGCATGGCAAAGCCGACCGCCCCTTTCACAAAGCCTGCAAAGAGCGTGATCACCATCGCAGCCGCAAAGGCCGGGGTGGACAGGTTGGCCATAAAGAACGCCATGCAAGGGTTCTAGCGCGGGCTGGTGGCAAAAGTAAGCGCGACTCCGGCGGGTTATATTGCTGCGTCTTGAACCTATTTCGCAAAATATTATTGCGCTGCGACTGCAAACGCGCTAGCTCAGACAGAATTGTAGAATCCCAGAGGGCACCATGTCTCACGATGGTCAAGACCTGTCTATGACGCCGCTTTTGTCGAACCTGATGGCCCTGACCGGCCCCGCCCTTGCCGAAGCGCAGGCCCATTTGGCACTGGCCCGTCAAGCCTTGGCCGCGCGGGTGACGGTTGCGGGCAAAGTCTCGTCAGCGGCACTGGATCAGCACCAATATGCAGCCCATGGGCTGGCATGGCTTGCAACCTATGTGGAATCCTTGACCCAGTTGCGCCAATGGGCGCAAACGCTGTCAGACCAAGCCAAGCTGACCGAGATGGAAGGCCTGATCTTGCAACTGGGCTTTGGCGAATACCTTGCCCAGATCGCGGGCGGCATCGCCATGAGCCAGACCGAAGTGGCCCGCGCCGCCGATCTGGGGATTGCGCCCTACCTGCCCGGCCCCGAAGCCCAAGCCCTGATCGCCGCCGCAGGTGACGGCGCCAAGATGCGGCTTGTGGCCTTGATGCGGGCGCAAAACGGGGTGTCGACCTTTGGGGCATCTGGTCTGGATGACGAGCTTGAAATGATCCGCGACCAATTCCGCCGCTTTGCCGATGAAGAGGTGGCCCCCTTTGCCCATAGCTGGCATCTCAACGACGACCTGATCCCGCTAGAGATTATCTCCAAACTGGCCGACATGGGCGTATTCGGCCTGACCATCCCCGAAGAGCATGGCGGCTTTGGCTTGCCGAAGTCAGCGATGGTCGTGGTGTCGGAAGAACTGTCGCGCGGGTACATCGGCGTGGGATCGCTTGGCACGCGCAGCGAGATTGCGGCAGAGTTGATCTTGTGCGGTGGCACAGACGCGCAAAAGGCCTATTGGCTGCCCAAACTCTCCAGCGCCGAGATTTTGCCGACGGCGGTGTTCACCGAGCCGAACACCGGTTCAGACCTTGGCGCTTTGCGCACCCGTGCGGTGCAAGACGGCGACAATTGGCTGGTGACGGGCAACAAGACATGGATCACCCACGCCTCGCGCGCGCATGTGATGATGCTGATGGCGCGTACCGATCCCGACACCAAGGATTACCGCGGCCTAAGCATGTTTTTGGCCGAAAAGACCCCCGGCACCGAAGATGACCCGTTCCCCAGCGCCGGCATGACGGGCGGCGAGATCAAGGTTTTGGGCTACCGTGGCATGAAGGAATACGAACTGGCCTTTGACGGCTTTGCGGTGAAGGGGGAAAACCTGCTGGGCGGGGTGACGGGGCAAGGTTTCAAGCAGTTGATGCAAACCTTTGAATCAGCGCGTATCCAAACCGCCGCCCGCGCGATTGGTGTCGCGCAAAACGCGATGGAAACCGCGATGCGCTATGCGACCGACCGCATCGCCTTTGGCAAGCCGCTGATCGACTTCCCGCGCGTTGCCGCCAAACTGGCGATGATGGCGGTGGAAATCGCGATCTCGCGCCAGATCACCTATTTCGCGGCGCGGCAAAAAGACCTTGGCAAGCGCTGCGATCTTGAAGCGGGGATGTCAAAGCTTTTGGCCGCGCGGGTGGCGTGGTCGGCGGCGGACAACGGGGTGCAAATCCACGGCGGCAACGGCTTTGCGCTGGAATATGTCGCCAGCCGCCTGCTGTGCGATGCGCGGATTTTGTCGATCTTTGAAGGGGCCGCCGAAATTCAGGCCCATGTGATTGCCCGCCGACTATTGGACTAAGGGCGCTGTCGCCCTATCTTAGCCTGACGAGGGGTTTGGACAGAGGGCATTATGAGCGAACAAAAGATTGCACTGATCACTGGCGTGTCTGGCTTTATCGCCAAGCACGTTGTCTTACAGTTTTTGCAGGCCGGATGGGTGGTGCGCGGCACGCTGCGCAGCCTTGAGAGGGCAGAGGAAGTGCGTCAGGCCCTTGCCCCGCATCTGACCGAAGCGGCGCTGGCCAACCTGAGCTTATTTAAGGCTGATCTGACCTCTGACGATGGCTGGGCCGAGGCGGCACGGGGCGCGACAGTGCTGGTCCATACGGCGTCGCCCTTCCCGTTGGAACAGCCCAAGGACCCCGCCGATCTGATCAACCCCGCCGTCCAAGGCACCCTGCGGGCCCTGCGCTTTGCCTATGCGGCGGGGATCAGGCGGGCGGTTTTGACCTCTTCCATCGTGGCGGTTTATGACGAGGGCAAGCGCGGGATCCAGGATGAATCGAATTGGTGTGATTTGAACGGAGCGGGCACGACAGCATATGCCAAATCCAAGACCTTGGCCGAGCGGGCCGCGTGGGATTTTGTCAAAACCGCGCCTGATCTGGCGCTGACCTGCATCAACCCCGGGCTGGTCTTGGGCCAACCGCTGGATCGGCATGTCGGCACCTCGCTCAACCTTGTCAAACGCGTGCTGGGCGGGCGCGACCCGATGGTGCCGATGTTGGGATTTGCCTGTGTCGATGTGCGCGATGTGGCCGAAATGCACGTGCGCGCGGCAGAACGGCCGCAAACGGCGGGCAAACGGTATCTGGCCTCGGCAGGCACCATGACGATGCCGCAGATGGCAGGGCTTTTGAAATCCGCCCACCCCGAGCGCCGGATCGCGACCAAGGTCGCGCCAAAGCTTGTGCTGCGGCTGCTCGCCCTGTTCGATCCGGCGATAAAGGGTGTGTTGCCCATGATCGGCCGTGTGCCCGAGGTGTCAAACGCCCGCGCCAAGGCCGAGATGGGGATGAACTTCATCCTCCCCGTCGATGCCCTAAACGCCAGTGCGGACTGGCTTTTGGCGCAGGGCGAGGTTTAAGGGCGAAAAGCGTCGGGGATCGTATCTTTGCC
>JBAXLX010000346.1:0-3814 GCA_037134595.1 Pseudomonadota bacterium | reverse complement strand
TGGAGGTCAGCGGGCCAGTTGCGATGATCCATTGGCCATCGGCGGGCAATTCGGTGACCTCTTCGTACGACACCGACACCAAAGGATGGGTTTTCAGCTTGGCCGTGACAAAGGCGGCAAAGGGGTCGCGGTCCACCGCCAAAGCGCCACCTGCGGGCAAGCGGTGCGCCTCTGCCGCCTGCAGAATCAGCCCGTTGGCGGCGCGCATTTCCCAATGCAGCAGGCCCACGGCGTTTTGCTCGCTGTCGTCGGAACGAAACGAGTTCGAGCAGACCATTTCGGCAAAATCGCCCGAGCGGTGGGCGAAGGTGCCCTTGGCAGGGCGCATTTCGTGGATGATGACGGGAATGCCCGCTTGGGCCGCTTGCCAAGCGGCCTCTGATCCGGCCATGCCGCCGCCGATGATGTGTAAAGGTTCCATGAGGGGGATTTAGGGGGTTTTGCTCAGGAAAGAAAGAGCGGGGGTTTCACACCCCCACACCCGCGCCAAGAGTGGGGGTTTCACACCCCCACACCCGTACCAAGAGTGGGGGTTTCACACCCCCACACCCCCGTGGGATATTTGGGCAAGTATGAAAGCCTGAAGGGCGGCGCGTTCGGTGGCGACATAGTCGGTGGGGTCTTGGGCCTGAAAGCGGCCTAAGCTGGCGGCTTTGTCGAAAAAGCCTTGGGCGGGCAGGTCTTTGGCCAAGCGTCCTGATACGACAACGGCGCGGAAAGGGTGGTTTTGGGCCGCGTCTTCTTCCATTGTCACCTCTAGCGCTGTGGTCAGGCGGGCGATGGTGGCGGGGCCGTTCAGGCCCAGATCGCGGGCGAGTTGGCCGTAGGTTATGGTTTTGCCCCCTGCGGCTAGGTCAGCCAGCCGCAGGGAGAGGGTTTCGTTCATTCCTCGGACTGTTCGGCCACGCGGGCGACCGAGACGACCTCTTCCGCGCCGCCGGTGTTGAGCACCTTGACCCCGCCTGCGCTGCGCGAGCGGAAGCTGATCTGGTCAACCGGCACGCGAATCGATTGGCCGGTGGAGGTAGCGAGCATGATCTGGTCAGACAGATCGACCTTGAACGAGGCGACCAAAGGCCCGCCGCGCATGGCGGAATCCATCGCTTTGACACCCATGCCGCCGCGCCCGCGCACCGGATAATCGTGCGAGGATGACAGCTTGCCTGTGCCCGAGGTGGTGATCGTCAAGATCAAATCCTCAGCCGCTGACATTTGCGCGTAGCGTTCGGGCGACAATTGGCCGGCTTCAACCGCTTCGCTGTCGTCATCGGCTTCGGCCTCTTCCGTCACGCCCGCCATTAGGCGGCGTTGCTTGAGATAAGCTTCGCGTTCGGCTGGATCAGCCTCGAAATGGCGGATGATGGACATCGAGACGACCTTATCCCCCTCGGCCAAGCGAATGCCGCGCACGCCGGTTGAGCCGCGCGATTTGAAGACGCGGATATCGGTCGTGGCAAAGCGAATGGCGCGGCCAAGGGCTGTGACCAGCATGACATCATCTTGATCGTCGCAGATGGCGGCGTTCACCAGCGTCACCCCTTCGGGCAGTTTCATCGCGATCTTGCCGTTGCGCTGCACATTGGTGAAATCGGACAGGTCGTTTTGACGCACATCGCCGTCAGAGGTGGCGAAGATGATCTGCAGGTTATCCCAGTCCAGTTCCGGCACATCGACCGGCATCAGGGCGGCGATGGACACACCGGTTTCAATCGGCAGGATGTTGACGATGGCCTTGCCCTTGGCCGTGCGGCCCGCCTGCGGCAGACGCCAAGTTTTCAATTTGTAAACAATGCCGTCGGTTGTGAAGAACAACAGCGGCGTGTGGGTATTGGCGACAAACAGGGTGGTGACCACATCATCGTCTTTGGTCTGCATCGAGGCAAGGCCCTTGCCACCGCGATTTTGCGCGCGGAATTCGGCCAAAGGCGTGCGCTTGATATAACCGCCCGAGGTGATGGTGACGACCATATCCTCACGCTCGATCAGGTCTTCGTCTTCCATATCGCCGGACCAATCGACAATCTCGGTGCGGCGGGGCACGGCGAAGAGGGCTTTGATCTCGCGCAGCTCGTCGGAAATGATCGTCATGATCCGCTCGCGCGAGCCCAAGATTTCAAGGTAATCCTTGATCTTGGCGGCGAGTTCTTCCAGCTCGTCGGTCACTTCTTTCACGCCCAAAGCGGTTAAGCGTTGCAGGCGCAGTTCCAAAATGGCGCGGGCCTGGGCTTCGGACAGGTTATAGGTGCCATCGTCGTTCATCGTATGGCTGGGATCATCAATCAGGCGGATATAGGCCGCGATATCCGCCGCAGGCCAGCGCCGCGTCATCAGCTTTTCGCGCGCCTCTGCCGCGTCAGCCGAGGCGCGGATGGTGCGCACGATTTCATCGACATTGGAAACAGCCACGGCCAAACCGCACAGGATATGGCTGCGCTCGCGGGCTTTGCGCAGTTCAAAAGCAGTGCGGCGGGCGACAACTTCTTCGCGGAAGGTGATGAAATGGCTGAGAAAATCGCGCAGCATCAGGGTTTCAGGCCGACCGCCGTTCAAAGCCAGCATGTTGCAGGCGAAAGAGGTCTGCATCGGCGTGAAGCGGAACAGTTGGTTTAGCACCACATCCGCCGTTGCATCGCGCTTCAGTTCAATAACCACGCGCACGCCGATCCGGTCGGATTCGTCAGCGACGTTCGAGATTCCTTCGATCTTCTTATCGCGCACCATTTCGGCGATGATCTCGATCATGCGCGATTTGTTGACCTGATAGGGGATTTCGTCGATCACAATCGCAAAGCGGTCTTTGCGGATTTCCTCGATATGGGTTTTGGACCGGATGATGACCGATCCGCGCCCTTCCAGATAGGCCTTGCGCGCGCCAGAGCGGCCCAAGATCAGCGCCCCTGTCGGGAAATCGGGGGCGGGGATGATCTCCATCAGGCGTTCGGAAGACAGGTCGGGGTCGTCGATCAGGGCCAAGGCGCCATCGATCACTTCGCCCAAGTTATGCGGCGGAATGCGGGTGGCCATGCCCACGGCGATGCCTTCGGCGCCGTTGACCAGCATATTGGGAAAGCGGGCGGGCAGGACGGTGGGTTCTTTGTCCTTGCCGTCATAATTGTCTTGGAAATCAACGGTGTCTTTGTCGATATCGGCCAGAAGGAAGGCGGCGGGCTTGTCCATGCGCACTTCGGTGTAGCGCATGGCGGCGGCATTATCGCCGTCCATCGAACCGAAGTTGCCTTGGCCGTCTAACAGCTTCAAACTCATCGAAAAAGGCTGCGCCATGCGCACCAGCGCGTCATAGATCGCGCTGTCGCCGTGGGGGTGGTATTTGCCCATGGTATCGCCCACCGGACGGGCCGATTTGCGGTAGGGCTTTTCGTGCGTGTTGGTGGTTTCATGCATCGCAAACAGGATGCGGCGGTGGACGGGTTTAAGCCCGTCGCGCAGATCAGGGATGGCGCGGCTGACAATGACCGACATGGCATAGTCAAGATAGGCCGTGCGCATCTCGGACGAGATGTCGACTTGGGGGCCATGCGCGACCGGCTTTGGCGAATCGTCAGTGTTTTCAGGGGGTTCGGTGGTGTCGCTCACTTTGGGGCGCGCCTTTGATGTAAGGTCAATATTCTGTTGTCATGACTTTACCCCATACCGCATATGGGGTGCAAGGACTGCTGGGCGTTTGGCGGGTTTGCAGACGTTATTGAGTGCTTTCGCCGTCGTCAGCGGGGTTTTCAGCGGCTATTGGCCCGTCTTCCAGATACGTTGACGCCTCTTTACGCGCCCAAGATTTCATATGCGGCCCATGTTCGGC
>JBAXLX010000345.1:0-3818 GCA_037134595.1 Pseudomonadota bacterium | reverse complement strand
CTTGGCGATGACGGAGTCGCTGCGCAGCAGATTGTCGGGCAGCAGCAGCTCGGAGTCGTCGTCAATGCGCTCAAACAAAAAGGGCATGGCGCGGGACAGGGCGTTGCACTGGGCCACCAGCAGCATGCGGTACAGCTCGCCATCGCGGTTACCTGCCAGTTTGAGTTCGGTGACTCGTGCCGCATTCAGGCCGGGGAGTTCGTTGGTCAGGTCTGTGGCGTGGGTGAGGATGTCTGGCAGACCGCCGGAGGTGCTGGACAGCGCCCGGTGGCCGTGGCCCAGGTAGTCGTGCAGCTCCATGTAGCGCAGCGCGGCAAAGCGGTTGAACCAAGTGTAGGCTACTGCCTCCATGGTTGGAGCAAAGCCGTCCTGCCGAATACGCTTGATAAGCTTGTCGCGCTGACCACTGACCTTAGCCGGCCAGGCTTGCCCGCCTATGAGGGTCACGTCGCCCTGTGTTTGGGCTGGCGCCACTTCGATAGAGCCGGCCTTCTCAGATAGGCCCAAAAGGTTCGCGCGCGCGGTAACGGCGGCAATGAAGTCTTTGCGTGCTTGCGGGGCGTAGGACTTGAGGTTGGCTTTGTTCATCTTTTTCTTTATTGGATACGGGCAATCTGACCGGCACGCACTGCCGCCAGTAGCTCGTCCTTGAGCTTGCTGATATAGGTATCCACATCGGCTTCGGTCTCAAGGTAGGTCTTGCTTGAGAGCTCGGCAGCGCGGATGACCTTAGTGGTTTTGGCTGGGGGCACATTGGCCGAGCCAGTTTGCGGCGGTTTTTCTGTATTCCCGGGTTCAACCACATGCGTTGGCTTGTGGGCGACAGCGGCTTCAATCAAGGTGATAGCCTCATCCATCGCATCACCGCCTTGCCCCTGCAGATACAAGATTTGGGCAATGCTGGTTTGGCTGGTGATGCGGGTTTTGAGGTCTTGCAGCAAGCGCAATGCCTTGTTACTGGTATCTGCGCTGGCGCCTGCGGCGAGCAGCTTGGCCTGAACTTCGGAAATTTTCTCGTCAATGGAGAGCAGTGCGCGGTCGCGTTTTTCCTGGGCGAGCTGTTCGTTGACGGTAGTGACGGTGGCCAATAGGGGCTCAATGCGGTTCACCAATCCGTACGGCTTGGCGTTGTCACGGATTTTCGTGAGTTCGGCGAGAGCTGTGGCTGCTTGGGGTACCTTGTCGAGTGCTTCGCGGTTGTCGGTGAAAGCCCGCAGTCCATCCAGCAGTTTGCGCCAAGCTGCTATCTGGGTTTTGTAGAAGTTAACCAGGTCGTTGATGACTTCGGCGGCGTCAAGCCAGACGTCTTTAGCGCTTAGCAGCGCCTCAATGAAAGCAAAGCTGTCACGTACAGCTAATTGCTGCGCGATACGTTCGAGCGCGGTGTCGATATCCGCTTTGCCGGGGTGGTGAGCGGTACTGGCCGTCAGGATGAATCCTTTGAGGTCAGTCTGCCATTCAGTCAATCGTGTGCGGTAGTCCGCTACAAGCGCGTCTTCCTCTTCACGGCCGAGCAATTGAAATAGGTCTTTGTAGAGTTCGCGGGCACGCTTGAGGCTGCTGGCATCTGCCACTTTGCGTTTGAGAATAGAGACTTGCTTAAATCGGGCTACTTTGGTGAGCACGTCCACTGCTGCCGCCGGATCCAAGTCGGAGCCCTCCACCAGGAGCTTGATTTCACCGGCCATGAAAAGCCGCGCAACTAGCAGGACGGTCTCCCATTCTGGCTTCCAACCCCATGGAATACCCGAAAACCTGTCCACGACATCAGACAAAAGCACTCGGGTTTGGCTGGCCGCAAGGTGCAAATAATCGCGTACCTCTTTAATGGCCAGCGCGTTGCCCTCTTCGCCATCTAACCCAAGCCCGCCGCCGGCTACGCTGTCGGCCGTGAGCACAGCCTTGATCTCGGCCAGAGGGTCGGCTTGCCGCACTTTGATGTAGGGCAACTTGCTGTAGGTGTTGGTCACCAAGTAGTTCAGCAACTCCTCCAGGACTTTGTCTGCGGTCGCGACCTTCAGTTGCAACGACTGACCTAAGGCGTAGAAATCACCTTGGGTCATCAGCGAAGAGAGCTGATAGATCAGCCGCTGGCGGCGTTCGCGGTTCTCGTCCTTGCGATCTGCCAGGATGCGTTTCAGGGACGGCGTCGCTTGGTCTGATTTGGGGCTAATGATGTATTTTTCGATTTGCAGGTAAAGGACTAGCTCGATATCCAGACGCTCGCCCTCAGCACAGCGGACGATGGCGCGGCCGTTGCCCTCACTGCTGCGCATGATGCATGCGGCACTTTGCAGCCTTTCATAATCTTCACCCAGAGGGGTGAGGACCTCAAAACTTAAAGTCTGATTTGCATGCCGCCACGGAGCGCCGTCCAGCAGGCGGTTGAATTCGTAATCAGCCTTGGTATCCCGGTGGCGTATCTTGGTTTGGTTACCCAATATTTCATCGAACACTAGTTCTGCCAGCAAGCGAGCTTTTTCGGCGGCGGAAACTTCAACGTGACCGATTTCTCGCGCAACGTCCCGCTCTTCATTGGTCAGAAAGAACCACAGGTCGCCATTGCGGCTGACCAGGCGCTGTTGTTCGAGGCGGTCCAGACTCGCTTGAATTTTTCTTTTAAGAGCAAGCTTGTCAGCATCAATTTCGTCAATGCAAAGGGTTGCCAAGTTTTCGATGGTGGGCTTGAGAATGTCGGCGATGTATCGAATGAGAAACATTGCCCTGAGGAGTTGAGAATCAAACACTTGCAGCGCTGGGTTGAGCGGCGCCTCGTCGATCGAGCGTTTAGCCATGCCATCAATGAAGCTCTCAATCGACGGGTAAAAGTCGTACAGGGGAATCAACGCATCGGTGTTCTTCCCCAGGTTTCGAACAGCGGCAGACTGGAAAGCATCCAGCAATGAACGCTCGCCGCGGGAAAGGTGTTTGCCAGTTGCACCGACTTTACGGATAGATTCAAAAATCTTTTGCAGCAGCGTGAACTGGTAAGGGGCAAATGGGTAAAGAGCGGCGAATTCGTCGGCATCTTTGAAACCCTTGAGTGACACAGAGTTGCCGACAAACGAAAGCTGGTTGTTGATTACGTCACTTTTGCCCTCAAAGGCGTTTCGCAATTCAGCTTTAGCGGCGTCCGTTTTGGTCAATAAACGCTCGCCAATGACTTCATCGGTGTTGCTGCTGGCCAGCGATAGACGGGTGTGGAAGCGGCCCTGAATCTTTGAAAAGTCTTGGGACCGGGCTTTATTGGCCTCGCCAATAGCGGCGTCGATGTCTTCCTGACTGGTGACAATGACCCATGCGCGGCCCTTGCATTGCGTGCCCAGTTGCTCGGTGATGGTTTGCAAACTCAGCATCAGCTGGGAGTTGGAGCCAATGAACTGGCCAACTTCATCGACCAAAAAGATTACTTTGTGGCTGGCAGGCTGGGTCGCTAAATAGTCATTAACGATCTTCGCGAAGCCTTCAATATTGATGCTGTAATCGTCGCGTGCGCTATCGAACCAGGTGCCCGCAGACTGGACTGTCATGTGCAGTGATTTGGCCAGAGCAGCAACGATATCGTCACGCAGGAAATCAACTGCGTCCCGCTCGTTACTCCAGCTACTGCCATTTGATTCCGCAAATGCCGCTTTGAATGCCTTATCGGCGCCCTTGGCGACCAAGTAACGTTCCATGTTTGCGATGTGAGGGGCGTCGCCTGAGTAACCGAGCTTCTCGTTAAAAACACGCAAAAATACCTGCAAGATGGCGTCACGGTCGCTCTTGCTGTCGGCCTTAGCATCGATGTTGAACAAAATGACATCCGCAGTGCCCTT
>JBAXLX010000344.1:0-3863 GCA_037134595.1 Pseudomonadota bacterium | reverse complement strand
CGCCATCCACCGTTGCCCCCAGCGCAGGGCCATGGCTTTCGCCCCAAGTGGTGAAGCGCAGCATATGTCCAAAGGTGTTCAGGCTCATCGTCGTCTCCGGTCGTTTTGGCTTGCTTAAGACAATCGCAGCGGGTGGAACAGATTTTTCGCAGAAAAATCGTGGCCCTAGTCAGCTTTCATCGCCAATATCGCTGATTTCTTCACCGTATCCGCCGGATAGGTGATGCGCGTCTGGATGCCAAAGCGTAGGTCGGGGAAATAGGTGAAGTGTTGTACCGTCGGGTTAGGCCCGCCCAAGTGGCCCATGTCCATTTCCAAAACACGGTAGCTGCAGCCGCTGATCTGCGCCTGCTCTAACGCGCCCACGGTCACATGTACCTTTTCACGCCATGTCGCGCTCGGCGCACCGCCAATAGGCGTGACCACAGCGCGGGCGTTCGATGTCCAATCCATCCCCGCCACCGGTTCAGGTTCGCGGCGTTGATAGGTGTATTCCGACATTTCGCCTTGCCCGTTGCGCGTGCTTTCGGCGGGGTAAACGCCATACCGCGCCACGACATAGCGGGCATAATTGCCATCGGCGTTGGTCTGCTCGGCCCGGATCATGTCATGCGCCCCGCGTTGCACATGCCAGTTTGACCCGTCTTGCAGCTTGACCTGCACGCCCTTCAGAAAGCTCTCCTCGACCAGACATCCCGCATAAGCAGGCCAAGCCATCATCCATAGCAGTGCCACCCGCAGCATCATCTTGACCGCTCCTTTGCCATCGCTTGGCAAAATCATAAGCCAAAACCAGCGCAGCGCCACCTTTTTTGCGTCAGCCCACAGCGCGCCGCATTCGGCCTTGCACCCGATGGTGAAAGCCTTATGGTCCGCCTCACCTCGGGGTGCCTGACCACAGGCTGAGATGCGCAAGCGGACCCGTTGAACCTGACCCGGATCATACCGGCGGAGGGAAGGTGCTGGACAAGTCCACTCCATTCCCGCCCGTCGCAACATGGAGAAAGCTATGAAATCGTTCCATCTTGCACTGGCGTTTGTGTCTTTGGCCCCTATGGCCATGGCCGATACCCCTGTGTTGACTGTGCTGACCTATGACAGTTTCGCCGCCGATTGGGGCCCCGGCCCCGCCATCGCCAAAGGGTTTGAAGCAACCTGTGCCTGCAAAGTGGCCTATGTCACCGCAGGCGACGGTGCCGCCGTTCTGTCGCGCTTGCAGATGGAAGGCGCAGGGTCGACCGCTGACATCGTGCTGGGTTTGGACACCACGCTGACCGAAGCCGCCCGCGCCACGGGCCTTTTTGCGCCTTTGGCGGCCCAAGCCCCCAACGACCTGCCGGTGCCCTATACCGACGCCACCTTTGAGCCCTTCGATTGGGGCTGGTTTGCCTTTGTCTATGACAATACCAAGCTGACCACGCCGCCCAAATCGATCAAAGACTTGGCCGGCTCGAACCTGAAAATCGTGATCGAGGATCCCCGCTCGTCCACCCCCGGTTTAGGCTTGGTGATGTGGGTCAAGGCCGCTTATGGCGACCAATCGGCGCAGATCTGGAAAGATTTGGCAGACAACATCGTCACCGTCACCCCGTCATGGGATGCGGCCTATGGGCTGTTCTTGAAGGGTGAGGCGGATATGGTTCTGTCTTACACCACCTCGCCCGCCTATCATCTGATCGCTGAAAAAGACGCGACCAAATCCGCTGCCGCCTTTGACGAAGGGCATTATATGCAGATCGAAGTGGCGGGAAAGCTGGCGTCGTCCAAGCAACAGGCCTTGGCGGATCAGTTCTTGACCTATCTGGCGGGTGATGCCGCACAATCGGTCATCCCCACCACCAACTGGATGTATCCTGCCAAGACGCCCGCTGCGGGCCTGCCGGAGGGCTTTGAAACGCTGATCAAGCCCGCAAAGTCGCTGCTTTTGTCCTCGGTCGAGGCTGAGGCGGGCCGCAAAGCGGCGGTGGAAGAATGGCAAACCGAACTGTCCAAATAAGAGCTTGGGCGCTGTCGGGCGGGATTGCGGCGCTGGTGCTGGGAACGGCATTGGCGCCGGCGGTGCAGGCCAAAGGTGTTGGCCTGCACCCCGCCGACTGGGCCGCGCTGCGCTTTACATTGATGCAAGCGGCGCTGTCGACCCTGTTGTCGTGCCTGTTGGCCATGCCCGTCGCCCGCGCCCTGGCTCGCTGCACCTTTTGGGGGCGGCGGGTGTTGATCGTGCTGATGGGGGCGCCGTTCTTGCTGCCCGTCATCGTGGCGGTTTTGGGCCTGTTAAGCCTGTACGGCCGCAACGGTCTTTTGAACCAGATGTTTCAGGCCTTGGGCTTGCCCACTGTCACGATCTACGGCCTGCACGGCGTGGTGCTGGCCCATGTGTTCTTTAACCTGCCGTTGGCCACCAGAATGCTGCTGAACGGTTGGCAGGCCATTCCGGCAGAGCGGTTCCGACTGGCGCAGACTTTGGGCCTGCCCTCGACCTTTCGGCATATTGAACTGCCCATGTTGGCGGCAGTTCTGCCGGGGGTGGGGTTGTCGATCTTTTTGGTGTGCCTGACCTCTTTCGTTGTCGCGCTGACTTTGGGTGGGGGGCCTGCGGCCACCACGCTGGAACTTGCGATCTACCAAGCCTTGCGGTTTGATTTTGACCCGGGCCATGCTGCGCTTTTGGCGGGAATGCAGTTTGCTGTGTGTGCTGTGGCTGTCAGTTTGGCGGCGCGCTTCACTTTGGATCAGGGTTTAGGGCTGGGGCTGGACCGCGCGCCTGTTGGCCAAAAAGCGCATTGGGTGGATGTGCCGGTATTGGCCTTGGCGGCGCTGTTCTTGATTTTGCCGCTGGTGGCTGTGGTGGCAGACGGCCTTCCCGCGCTGCTGCATCTGCCCGCGCTGGTGTGGCAAGCCGCACTTCGGTCGGCTGTGATGGCTTTGGTGGCGGCGGGGTTGTCGGTCACGGCGGCGTTGATCTTGGTGCAGGCGAAGGTGGCAGGCGCGCCCTTGGTCGAGGGGGCGGCGATGCTGCCGCTGGCCACCTCTGGCCTTGTGCTGGGCACGGGGTTGTTTGTGCTGACGCGCGCGTTTGTCAGCCCTGAGGCGCTGGCTTTGCCGGTGACAGTCTTGGTCAACGCGCTGATGGCGTTGCCTTTTGTCTTTCGGTTGCTGCTGCCGCAGGCGCGTGATCTGCACCGCAATTACGACCGCTTGGCGCAGACGCTGGGGCTTTGTGGCTGGGCGCGGCTGCGGTGGCTGACGCTGCCGCGCTTAGCGCGCCCCTTGGGGCTTGGGGCGGGGTTGGCGGCGGCTTTGTCGATGGGCGATCTGGGGGTGGTGGCGCTGTTTGCGGGGCAAGACCAAGCCACGCTGCCCTTGGTGGTGCAGCGCCTGTCTGGGGCCTACCGGATGGACCAAGCCGCCGCTGCCGCCTTGGTTCTGGTGATGGCCAGCTTTGCCCTGTTTGCCCTGTGCGATATCGGAGGCCGCCGTGCTGCACCTTGACCATCTGCGCCTGACGCAAGACGGATTTAGCGTGACCGCCGATTGGAGTTTGGCGGCGGGGTCGCGTTTGGCTTTGCTGGGCCCTTCGGGGGCTGGCAAGTCGACGCTGTTGATGGGGCTGGCAGGGTTTATCGCACCAAGTGCGGGGCGGATTTTGTGGCAGGGCCGCGATTTGGCGGCTTTGACGCCCGCGTAACGGCCCGTGTCGATCTTGTTTCAGGACCAAAACCTGTTTCCGCATTTGACCTTGGCGCAGAACCTTGGGCTGGCGATTCATCCGCGCCTGCGGTTAAGCGCCAGCGATCTGGCGCGGGTAGACACGGTGCTAGAGCGGCTGGGTCTGGCGGGCTATGGGCCGCGCAAGCCTGCCAGCC
>JBAXLX010000343.1:0-3865 GCA_037134595.1 Pseudomonadota bacterium | reverse complement strand
CCCCGTGGAATTCGTCTTTGATGCGATTTCCGATTTTGACTTCTGGGAACGCGCTGCCCTGCGGCGTGGGGCTGAAGTCACGCGCACTGACAAGTTGCGCCAACCCGCCCCCGGTATGAGCTGGATGATCCGTTTTGGCTGGCGCGGTCGGGAACGGCAATTGCATCTGGTGCTGAAACAACTGGATCGGCCCAATATGATGGCCATTGATGGTGACAGCCCCTCGGTCGAAGGCGGGGCCGTAATGGAAGTGGTGGCGCTTTCGGCAACGCGGGTGCGGATTCTGGTGCAGACCACGATCAAGCCGCGCACACTGGCGGCGCGGCTTTTCGTGCAGTCGATGCGGCTGGGGCGGGGCAAGGTGACGGCCCGCTATGAAAAGCAACTGCGCCAGTTGGCCGCCATCATCGAACAGCGGTACGAGGACTCTCGGCGGGGCTAACCGCTACCGTCTGCGGTCTGACGGGTAGACGCCGAGAATATTCAACTCGGTGGTGAAATAGCGCAACTCTTCTAGCGCACGGGCCACGTTGGCATCTTCGGGATGGCCTTCAATATCGGCGTAGAATTCCGTCGCCGTGAAGCTGCCGCCCACCATATAGCTTTCCAGCTTGGTCATGTTCACGCCATTGGTCGCAAAGCCACCGAGCGCTTTATACAGCGCCGCCGGGATGTTGCGGACGCGGAAGGTGAAGGTCGTGATCATCTCACCAGCGCCTCGGCGGGTCTGGTCGGCGTCCCGGCTCATGACCAGAAAGCGGGTGGTGTTGTTCGCGTGATCCTCAATATGGCGGGCGACGACGTCCAGACCGTAAATCTGGGCCGCAAGCTCGCTGGCCAGTGCCGCGCGGGTCTTGTCCCCGGCCTCGGCCACTTCGCGCGCGGCGCGGGCGTTGTCGCTGCTGACGCGGCCCTTGATTCCATGTGCTTTCAAGAAACCCGCGCATTGCGGCAGGATGACCACATGACCGTGTGCCTCTTGGATGTCCTCAAGCTGCGCGCCGGGGACGCCCAAAAGGTTGACATGGACGCGCACAAACGCCTCACCGACGATGTGCAGGCCGGCCTTAGGTAATAGGCTATGGACATCCGCAACCCGCCCATAGGTCGAGTTTTCGACGGCGAGCATGCCCAGATCAACCTCACCCGAGCGGGTCATTTCCACAACGTCTTCAAAGGTTTGGCAGGGGAACGGCTCAAATTCCGGGCGGGCTTGCGCGCAGGCCTGATGCGAATAAGCCCCCAGTTCCCCCTGAAATGCGATCCGCCCCATGATGCCGCGCCCCCGTATTCCCGACAAAAATGCCCCAGCGGGGCAATCGGTCGCGCTACTACACCTTGAAACAGGTGGGGGGAAGCAGATAGATACCGCGCCAAAGGACGGCCAAAGGAAGGCGCGACATGTTCGACACGATGACCATGACCAAGACGATGGGGGCGGTTTGCGGCTCGCTTCTGGTGTTCATGCTGGGCGGCTGGGTGGCAAGCTCGCTTTATCACGTCGGGGCCGAAGGCCATGGCGCAGAGGGTGAATTGACGCAGGCCTATTCCATCGACACCGGCGTTGAAGAAGCCGCTGCCGCCGAAGAAGGCCCCGATTTCGCAACGCTTTACGCGGCTGCCGATTCCGCCGCGGGCGAGAAAGTGTTCTCCAAGTGCAAATCCTGCCACCATCTGGACGGTAAAGACGCGACCGGCCCGCACCTGAACGGCGTGGTTGATCGCCACAAAGCCGCCGCTGCTGGCTTTGGCTATTCCGAGGCGATCTTGGCTTTGACCGCCGACACTTGGACTCCGGAAAACCTGAATGGCTTCTTGGAAAACCCCAAGAAGTACATGCCCGGCACCAAGATGTCCTTCGCGGGTCTGCCCAAGGTCGAAGACCGTGCCAACCTGATCGCCTATCTTGCAACCGTGAAGTAAGCGAATACCTCAGTCTTTTGAAGCGCCCGGTCCAAAAGGCCGGGCGTTTTGCTTTTGCGGCCCGGTTTCACGCAATCGCAACTTGCCCTCGCCGATGCGGCGGCTAGCATGCCCCCTCAGACAAAGACGGCGCGAAACGCAGTGCGCCCAAAGCGACGGGGGAAATTGGCATGGCAAGACAGGGTGGCGGTCAGAGGCGTGGGGCTGTGGCGGGTGCGCGGGTGCAGGACATACGCGCCGTGTTGCGCTGGATCGGTGCAGCGGCCTTTGGGCTGGCTCTGGCCGGTTTCGCCACCGGATTGCGCGCGCAAGAGGTCACTGTCAGCCATGCGATCACCACCTTCGGCGATCCGCCGAAGTATCCTGCTGATTTCCCGCATCTGGATTACGTCAACCCCGACGCACCCAAGGGCGGCGAGATTTCGGAATGGACTTTTGGCGGCTTTGACAGCCTGAACCCCTATTCTGTCGAAGGCCGCTCTGCTGCGCTGGCCTCTGTCCCATTGGAGTCGATCCTGACCGGAACGGCGGATGAGATTGGGACGTCTTACTGCCTGCTTTGCGAAACGATGGAATATCCTGCAGATCGCGCTTGGGTGATCTTTAACCTGCGGCCGGATGTGAAATTCTCGGACGGCAGCCCTCTGACCGCAGATGATGTGCTGTTCTCCTATGAGACTTTTCTTGCCAAGGGTTTGACCGATTTCCGTACTGTTCTGGCCGAGCAGGTCGAAAAGGCCGAAGTGCTGGACCCGCTGAAGATCAAGTTCACCTTCAAACCCGGTTTCCCGACCCGCGACCTGCCCGAAACGGTGGGTGGTCTGCCCGTTCTGTCCAAGGCGGATTACATTGCCAAGAATATGGACCTTGAGAAATCTTCGACCACGCCGTTCCTTGGCTCAGGTCCCTATGTGTTTGACAGCATGGATATGGGCCGGTCGATCACATGGAAGCGCAACCCCGACTATTGGGGTGAGGATTTGCCGATCAACCGCGGGCGGGGCAATTTCGACAAGATCACCTATGAATATTACGGCGATTACGATGCTGCTTTTGAGGGGTTCAAGGGTGGCGATTACACCTTCCGTCAGGAAGCTTCATCGATCACTTGGGCCACGCGCTACGACTTTCCGGCGCTGGCGAACGGTTGGGTGAAGAAAGAGGAAATCGCCAACGGGGCCAAGGCCAACGGGCAAGCCTTCGTCTTCAACCTGCGGCGCGAGAAGTTCCAAGACATCCGTGTGCGGCAGGCCATTGGGCTGATGTTCAACTTTGAATGGTCCAACAACACGCTGTTCTATGGGCTGTACAGCCGGATCAATTCGGTCTGGGAAAACTCTTGGCTCGCCGCCGAAGGGGCGCCTTCGCCGGAAGAGGTAGCAATCCTGAAACCCTTGGTGGACGAAGGCTTGCTGGATGCCTCGATCCTGACCGATGCCGCCGTGATGGCCCCCGCCTCGGCGGATCGGCAGTTGGACCGCAACAATCTGCGCGCGGCCTCTGCCCTGCTGGATGAGGCAGGCTGGGCTGTCGGCGATGACGGTCTGCGGCGCAATGCGGCGGGCGAGACGCTGCGGGTGGAGTTTCTGAACGACAGCCCGACCTTTGACCGTGTGATCCTTCCCTTTATCGAAAACCTGAAAGCGCTGGGCGTCGATGCGATCCTGACCGGAGTGGACAATGCCCAGATGGAAAGCCGTACCCGCCCGCCAAGCTATGACTTCGACATCATCGTCGGCAATGCACGGTCCAGCTATATCTCCGGCTCCGAATTGATGCAGTTCTACGGATCGGACACCGCCGATGTGTCGGCGTTCAACCTGATGGGTCTGAAATCTCCGGCGGCGGATAAGGTGATCCAGACGGTGATGGCGGCGAAGTCCAAGGATGAGTTGACCGTGGCGACCAAGGCTTTGGACCGCGTGCTGCGGGCGCAGTATTT
>JBAXLX010000342.1:0-3873 GCA_037134595.1 Pseudomonadota bacterium | reverse complement strand
CTTGACCAGCCCAACCGCACCTTTCAACTGGTGCATATGGCGGGCCTGTTGGAACAGCGCGCCCTGCTGGATGCCCTGATCCAGCGCAGCGGTATCCGCGACCCGCGCGGGGTGGCGCGGTTGCGGGTGGAATTGGCCAACTACTTCGCCGCTGCCGTCTTGATGCCCTATACGGCGTTTTTGGCTGAAGCGCGGGCATCGAAATACGACTTTGACCATATCTCGACCCGCTTTGGTGTCAGCTTTGAACAGGCCTGCCACCGCGCCACCACCTTGCAGCGCGAAGGGGCGCAGGGCGTGCCGTTCTTTTTCTTGCGCATCGACAAGGGCGGCAATGTGACCAAACGGTTCAACGCGACCGATTTTCACCTTGCCGAATATGGCGGCGCTTGCCCGCGCTTGGATGTGCACACCAGCTTTCGCACCCCGGGCCGGATCGTGCCGCAGTTCGTGGAAATGCCCGACCGCAGCCAGTTTTTCGTCTTTTCGCGCACCGTCGACCGGCCAACATGGGAGCGTCACACCCAAGACAACCGTTTGGCCGTGGCCATGGGCTGCGCGATCGGTTTCGCGCCAGAGATCGGCTATGCCGAGGGGTTTTCCGTCTCTGCCGCGCGGATGACGCAGATTGGCATCAATTGCCGCATCTGCCCCCGCGCCAATTGCGACCAACGCGCACATCAGGCGGCGATCTTGACCCAACCGGTGGATGAATTGCGCCGTGGGGTGACGCGGTTCGATGTAAGCTAGGCGGCCTTAACCGCCCTTTATGCGCTGAATGAGATAAATCTCGTTGGCCTCGCCGACCGCCGCAAAGCGGCTAGCCGTCAGAACGCCGTCAATGCTGACCGACACACCCGCCGCAATCACTGGCCCAAGCCCCGGATGGGCCGCGACCAGCCCATCCAGCATTTGCCCCACCGTGTCAGCCTGCACCTGCACCACCTCTTCCCCATCGGTAAAGCGGCGCAGGCCAGACCACAGGTGAACCTTAACCACGACCCTTTGCCTTGATCGCCGCCAAAACCTTTGGCGGTGACAGCGGCAACGAGCGAAGCCGCGCCCCTGTCGCCATCGCCACAGCATTGGCAATCGCAGGCAGCGGCGGGGTGATGCCGGTTTCGCCCACACCGCGCACGCCGTAGGGGTGGCCCGGATTTGGCACTTCGACGATCACGGTGTCGATCATCGGCAGGTCGGATGCCACGGGAATGCGGTAATCAAGGAAAACCGCGTTCTGCAAACGGCCATTCGCGCCGTAGACATATTCCTCGTTCAGCGCCCAGCCGATGCCTTGCACAGCGCCGCCCTGATACTGGCCTTCGACATAGGCCGGATGAATGGCGCGGCCCGCATCTTGCACCACAAGGTAGCGCAGAATGGTCGTGCGGCCCGTTTCGGGATCAACCTCTACATCCACCACATGGGCACCAAAGCTGGCCCCCACGCCTTCGGCATTGGTTTCGTGGTGCCCCGATATGGGCCCGCCGTTGCCACCCATCTTGGCCCCGATTTCCGCGATGGTCATGGGGGGGAATTGGCCAGCGTTGGGGCCAGCGGGCATAGCAGCGCCGTCTTTCCAGACGACTGCTTCTTCCTCGATGCCCCATTCTTTGGCCGCGCGGCGGCACATCTCGCCGATGGCTTGGCGGGCGGCTTCGACAGCGGCCTTGCCGGTGGCAAAGGTGGCGCGGCTGCCGTGGCTGGGTTCGTTCACCCCCAAAGCTCCGGTTTCCACGATATTGACCCGCACCGCTTCATATTCGATGCCCAAAGTTTCCGCCACCATCAGCGCCAGCGAGGCGCGGCTGCCGCCAACATCGGGTGTTCCGGCGGAAACGGTCACAGTCCCATCCTCGCCAATCGCCAGCGAGACCGAGGTTTCGCCGCCATGGTTGAACCAGAACCCGCTGGCAATGCCGCGCCCTTGGTTCGGGCCCAGTTTGGCCAACAGGTTGGGATGGGCTTTGGTGGCTTCCAGCACCTCGACCAGACCGATCTTGGCATAGGTCGGCCCGTAGCTGGCTTTTACCCCTTCGCGCACGGCGTTTTTCAGGCGCACGTCCAGCGGGTCAAGGCCCAGTTCGTGGCACATCTCGTCCAGCAAGGATTCGACCGCAAAGGCCGCCATGGGCGACCCCGGCGCGCGGTAGGCGGCGGCTTTGGGGCGGTTGGCCAGAACCTCGACCCCGTCATGCTGCACGGCGGGAATATCGTAGCAGGCCAAGGCGCAGCTGAGCGCCTCGCCCACGGGCGATGCGCCCAAGAAGGCCCCACCCTGCATGCGGAAATTCACCTTGGCGGCGGTCAGCTTGCCGTCCTTGGTCATGCCCAGCTTGACATCCATCGAGGCCGAGGCCGTCGGCCCCGTGGCCCGCAGCACATCAGACCGGCTCATCACAAGCTTGACCGGACGGCCCCCTGCCTTGCGGCTAAGGGCCAAAGCCAGCGGCTCCATGAAGATGATCGTTTTGCCGCCAAAGCCGCCGCCGATTTCCGAAGGCGTCACGCGCAGGCCCGATGCGTCAATGCCCAAAACCGCCGCGCACATGCGGCGGATGTACCATTGGCCTTGGGTACACACCCACATCTCGCCCTTACCATCCGCGCCCAGTTGGGCGACGCAGGCATGGGGTTCGATATAGCCTTGGTGGGTGGCTTCGGTTTTGTAGGTATGCTCGCGCACCAGATCGGCGGCGGCAAAGCCTGCTTCGATGTCGCCATGGCCGAAGTCGATACACTTCACCACATTGGGCGGCGATCCTGCGGGCACCGAATGGTCAGCAGCGCCCACGCGCACCACAGGCGCATCGGGGCGGATGGCGTCATCGACGTCGATCACATGGGTCAGAACCTCGTAGTCGACCTTGATCAGCTTGGCCGCATCTTCCGCCAAAAGCCGCGAGGTGGCTGCCACCGCCGCCACAGCGTGCCCGTCATACAGGGCCACGTCACCGGCCATGGAGTTTTCTTGCAGGTTCCAATCCTCGCCCGTCAAACCCGTCGGAAAATCTGCCCGCGTCACCACGGCCTTAACGCCCTCTAGCGCCAAAGCAGCCGAGGCGTCGATTTTCAAGATCCGCGCATGGGCGTGCGGAGAGCGGACGACTGCCGCAAAAAGCATCCCCGGCAGGGTCATATCCGCGCCGTAGCGCGCACGGCCTGTCACCTTGTCCAGCCCGTCGGGGCGGTTGGGGCGGGTGCCGATCAGGCGGAATTCGGTGCTGCGTTCGTCTTTGGCCATCACACTGCCTCTCGCATTTCAGATGCGGCATCCATCACGGCGCGCACGATTTTGTCATAGCCTGTGCAGCGGCACAGGTTGCCTGCCAGCCAATAGCGCACTTCGGTTTCGGTCGGGCTGGCGTTTTGATCCAACAGGGCCTTGGCGGCGACCAAGATACCGGGCGTGCAGAACCCGCATTGCAACGCGGCATGTTCGATGAACTTGCGCTGCAAGGGGTGCAGGGTGCCACCATCCGAAATACCCTCGACCGTGCCAATCGCTTTGCCCTCGGCCTCGACCCCAAGCACAAGGCACGAACACACCAGCACCCCGTCGACCGTCACCGAACACGCGCCACAATCGCCTGTGCCGCAGCCCTCTTTGCTGCCCGTCAGGCCCAACTGGTCGCGCAGGCAATCCAGCAGCGATTCGCGCGGGTCGGCCAGAAAATCAACCGGATCGCCGTTGACCACGGCAGAGACATGGATCTTGCTCATTTGACGTCTCCTTTGGCGCGGGCATAGGCGATGCGGGCGGTGCGGGCGGCCAGAACGGCCGTGACATCCTTGCGGAATTCAACCGTGCCGCGCCGGTCGGTGATGGGTTGGGCGGCGGCGGTGGCGGCGGCTTGCAGAGCCGACAGGGCG
>JBAXLX010000341.1:0-3878 GCA_037134595.1 Pseudomonadota bacterium | reverse complement strand
GGATTTCAGGGGTCTGGCGGTCGGGGTCTCTTGCGGCGATGGGTTCGCCACAGGCCGTTAGGCAGCGCATCTTTGCCTTCGTACGGCTTTGCTGACATTGTGACGGGTCCACGGCTTCCAGTACGCCCTGCAGTCGTGCCGGGTAGCACGCAGGGTTTCATTTCTAGCGATTGCGGTCGGGCAATCCTCCTTCAACGGACGAGCGTTCTTGCGGATCGAAATGATCGCAGTGGCCGGCCGGTCGATGATGCCGGTGTGGCAGCGGCGGGTGTTCTAGGCCCCATCGGCGGTCACGGTGCCGATCTCTTCCCTCTGGGGCATTTGGTCCATCAGATCCGGCAAGACCGGAGTGTTACCGACGCTGCTAGAGGTAAATTCCACCGCCCGAATGTCAGACGTGGCAGTATCCATAACCAGATGCATCTTGCGCCAGTGACGCCGACCCTGAAAGCTGTGTTTGCGGGCAGGCCATTTGCCATCACCGAGGACCGTGATCCCGGTGCCGTCCACCTGCGGTTTCAAGGGACCATTGGCGCACCGATAAGGGATCTGGACAGCTGACGTTTTTTGCCGTCGCCACAGGGTGGTGGAATCGGGCACCGCCCAATCCAGGCCCGCCATCTTGAGCAGACTGGCCACTATCCTTGTGGATTAGCGGCAGCTTGAACAAGACCTTGATGGTCTCACAAAACTGGATCGCCGCATCCCAGAACACCGCCGGGCGACTGGGGCAGCGGTCATGCGGCGCGAGCCAGGTCATCTTCTTGTCCAGCCAGATCACAAGCGACCCGCGCTTGCGCAGGCAAGCTGACAAGCTAGACCAGTTCGTCGTGCGATAACGGGCGGGCGATGGCTTGCTCATGCCACGCGTCTAGAGCGTGTTGCGCGCAATCCGAGTCTGGAGTCCCATTGGGTTTGATTTGTGATTCCCTCTGGCACTAGCAGATTTTGGGGGTCATGCATGGGTAAGCCACTTCCTTTGGAACTTCGTCAGCGCGTCGTTGCTTTTGTTGAGGAAGGTCACACGCACCGGGCTGCGGCGGCGCGGTTGCGGGTTTCGATCAAATTTGTCAACGATATGGTGCTGCTCAAGCGCTCGACCGGATTGCTTGACCCAAAGCCCCAGGGCAATGGCGGCGGGCACGGCAAGCTGGCGGGGGTGGCGGGTTGGATCGAGCGCCGGATCAGGCAAAAGCGCGACCTAACGCTGGATGAGCTGGTGGTGGACCTGCGGGGCGTACACGGTGTTGAGGCGCAGCGCGTCTTGGTCTGGCGGCATCTGCGCGGTCTTGGCCTGACACACAAAAAGACCTGCGCGCCGCCGAGCAGAAGCGGCCTGATGCAGAAGCGGCCTGATGTCGCACGCGCGCGATGTCTGGATCAACCGTCATCAGCCTTTCCTGCGTCACATGCTGACAAGACTGGCCTTCATTGATGAAACCGCGCTCAAGACCAACATGGCCAAGACCACCGGATGGTCTGCCTGCGGGGCACGGCTGGGTGATCATGCGCCCTTTGGCCACTGGAGGACACAAACCTTCCTCGCCGCCTTGCGCCACAACAGGCTGGACGCCCCCTGGATCATTGACGGGCCGATCAACCGCAAGGTCTTCGCCCTTTACATCGAAACCCAACTTGCCCCGACCCTGCACAAGGGCGATGTGGTGATCTTGGATACCCTCGCCACCCACCGCAGCCCGAGGGCTGCCGCGATCCTGAAAGACATCGGCGCGTGGTTCTTGTTCCTGCCGCCATAGTCTCGCGATCTCAATCCCCTTGAGATGGCCTTCGCCAAGCTCAAAGCTCTGATCGCAAAAGCCGCTGCCCGAACCTACGACCAGCTCTGGAAGGCCGTCGGCCAAATCTGCGACCTCTTCAAGCAAGAAGAATGCCACAACGTCTTCAAAGCCGCAGGATATGAAACCGAATGAGCGCAACAGGCTCTAACGCGCCGGGGTCGGAGGGGAAGACTGTCCGGCGCGCTAGACCTCTTCTCAGGCTTTGAGCAGGCGTTACCCTTTTCACCGGCGTGACGGGTGCCAAACGGCATCAGCCCCTGCGTGTGGCGCTGTGGACGACCCGACAGCCGTCTGACGCTGTGTGGAGCACCCGGCTTGGTCACCTTATCCGCACTGGCCGATGCGATCTGGGCCATCACATCGCGCAGGTCTGAGGGATTGCGATTTTCCCGCGCGGTGGCCCCGTCTTGCCGCTGTCTTGTGCACCCAGATCACGCCCATCAACCGCCTATCAGCGCGTTGCTGTCATGGGGCATGACCTTGACCGGTCCGCGCCCGACTTAGCTTTGCCCCCCATCCGCCAAGGGCCATACATCTTCCCCCCTGCGCGGGGATGCGGGCAAGACCTCACGCTGTAAGATCGCCGCAAAAAAGCCGTCTGTTTGGTGGCGCGCGGGGGTTAAAGACAGATGGCCCGATAGGTCAGCCCCCGCCAGATGGGGGGCCACCACCCCCAATGGCACAAGGCGAAAGGCCGGATGGGCGGCAAGGAAAGATGCCACCTGCTCTTCGTTCTCAGCCCTTAAGAGCGAGCATGTCGCATAAACCAGCCGCCCGCCCGGCTTTAACAGCCGCGCCGCACTGGCCAGAATGCGCCCCTGTAGGGCCACCAACGCCTCTAGCCCCAAATCCGCAGCCCGCCCGCGCGCATCGGGGTTGCGCCGCCAAGTTCCCGTGCCACTGCAGGGCGCATCGATCAGGACATGATCGAACCTGCCCTTGTGGCGCTTGATCCAAGGGTCGGTTTCGCTGGCAATCACACGGGTTTCGACATTGTGCAGCCCCGCGCGTTTAAGCCGTTCGGCGCAGCGCTTTAAGCGGGCTGGGTTGATGTCACAGGCGATGATGTGGCCTTTGTTTTGCATCTGTGCTGCAATCGCCAGCGTCTTGCCCCCTGCGCCTGCACAAAAATCCACCACGCGCGCACCGGGCTTGGCATCGACCAAAAGTGCGACCAGCTGCGAGCCTTCGTCTTGAATCTCGATCTCGCCGGTTTTCAGCCCCGAAAGCCGCGTCAGCGACAGGCGTTGGTGTAAGCGGATGCCAAAGGGGGAAAGCTTGGTGGCCTCGGCCTGTAGCCCCATGCCTTGCAGGTCACGCAGCACGCTTTCTCGGGTGGATTTCATCGGATTGACGCGCAAATCCAGCGGCGGAGCCACCAAAGTCGCCGCCATCTCGGCCTCAAAGGCCAGACCAAAACGCTGCTGCAGCGGGGCAAGGGCCCAAGGCGGGCATTCCAGGGCTACGTCTGCGGGCATGTCGGGATGCGCGATCGTGCCGCCGCGCAAGGCCATTAACAGCGTCTTGTCGCGGTTGGTTAGGGCCAATGGCGCGGGTTTTGTGCTGTTGAAAAGCTGCGTGATCTGCGCCGGCGTTTTGCCTTCGGCCAGCGTCAGCCATGCCAAAAGCCGATTGCGCGGGCTGTCTGCGCTGCCCAGTCTTTCCAGCCACCAGCCAAGCCGCGCGCGGTGGCGCAGCAGCGCGTAAAGCAACTCCAGCATCGCCCCGCGCTGGCTGTCATCAAAGGTGCGGTGGGCGCGAAACCACGCCGAGGTGACAGCATCGGCCGGGCGCGGCGTGCTTTGGACCGCTGTCAGCAGATCAAGCGTGGGGTGTAAAAGCGCAGCAGCGATCACGGGCATCTCAGTCGGGTTGAAAGCCACATCCTTAACGCGATGACTGACGCAAAAGCAACTGGGGTGCGATGCGGATGGTTTGGGCCCCCTCGATCTGGCCAGATAGGGCGGCAAGGATCACATCCCCAGTCAAGGTGCCGATTTTGCCGGGGAAGGGATTGACCGTGGTCAGCGTTGGCACCGAGATGCCTGCGATTTCATAATCGCCAAACCCCGCAATCGA
>JBAXLX010000340.1:0-3882 GCA_037134595.1 Pseudomonadota bacterium | reverse complement strand
GCCCGGAAGTTCGAACATGGTGTCGAGCAGAATATCTTCCATGATCGACCGCAAGCCGCGCGCGCCCGTCTTGCGCTTGATGGCACGTTTGGCGATGGCCACCAGCGCATCGGCGGTGAAGGATAGCTTCACGCCCTCAATCTCAAGCAAGCGTTGGTACTGCTTGACCAAAGCGTTTTTCGGATCGGTCAGGATCGTCACCAAAGCCGCCTCGTCCAGATCGGTCAGGGTGGCAATCACCGGCAGACGGCCGACAAATTCGGGGATCAGGCCGAATTTCAGCAGATCTTCCGGCTCAAGCTCCATAAACAATTCGCCCACACCGCGCGCATCGGGGTCTTTGACATCGGCACCAAAGCCCATGGCGGTGCCTTTGTTGCGCTGGGCGATGATCTTTTCCAAGCCCGCAAAAGCGCCGCCGCAGATGAACAGAATGTTGGTGGTGTCCACTTGCAGGAATTCTTGCTGCGGATGCTTGCGCCCGCCTTGCGGCGGCACCGAGGCAATCGTGCCTTCCATGATCTTCAAAAGCGCTTGTTGCACCCCTTCGCCCGAGACATCGCGGGTGATCGACGGGTTGTCAGACTTGCGCGTGATCTTGTCGACCTCGTCGATATACACGATCCCGCGCTGCGCGCGTTCGACGTTGTATTCCGACGCCTGCAACAACTTTAAGATGATGTTTTCCACATCTTCGCCGACATAGCCCGCCTCGGTCAGCGTGGTGGCATCGGCCATGGTGAAGGGCACATCCAAAATCCGCGCCAAGGTTTGCGCCAGAAGCGTCTTGCCGCAACCGGTGGGGCCGATCAGCAAGATGTTGGATTTTGACAGTTCGATGTCAGATTTCGTGGCATGGTTCAGGCGCTTGTAATGGTTATGCACCGCAACCGACAGCACGCGCTTGGCGTGTTCTTGGCCGATCACATAATCGTCCAGCACCTTGCAGATGTCGCGCGGGATCGGCACGCCATCGGTGGCTTTCAGACCGGTCGTTTTGGTCTCTTCGCGGATGATATCCATGCAAAGCTCGACACATTCATCACAGATGAAGACGGTCGGCCCCGCGATCAGCTTGCGGACCTCGTGCTGGCTTTTGCCACAGAACGAGCAATACAAGGGGTTTTTGCTGTCACTGCTAGAATTGGTCGCCATGGTCGTCCTCTGCCCAGCGCCCCGAAAGGCGTACTTTGGAAGTCTAGGCCAAGGCCCGCGCCGCCACAATCTCAAAGTGTCCCGGGCGGCAAAGCGGCCCGCCCGGGGATGACATCTGCCTGTTACTTGGACGCATCGTCCATCTTGCCGCGCCCTTCGAGGATCTCGTCGATCAGGCCCCAAGCCTTGGCATCTTCGGCCGACATGAAGTTGTCGCGCTCTAGGGCTGCTTCGACAACCTCGTAGGGGTTGCCGGTGTGCTTGACGTAAATCTCGTTCAGGCGGCGCTTGAGCTTTTCGGTCTCGCGCGCGTGGATCATGATATCGGTCGCCTGCCCCTGATAGCCGCCAGACGGCTGGTGCACCATCACGCGCGAATTGGGCAGGCTAAAGCGCATGCCCTTTTCGCCCGCTTGCAAAAGCAGCGACCCCATCGAAGCCGCCTGCCCCATCACCATCGTCGACACTTTGGGGCGGATGTATTGCATCGTGTCATAGATCGACAGGCCCGAGGTCACCACGCCACCGGGCGAGTTGATATACATCGAAATTTCTTTCGAGGGGTTCTCGGCCTCAAGAAACAACAGCTGCGCGCAGATCAGCGAGGACATGCCGTCATGCACGGGGCCTGCCAGAAAGATGATCCGTTCTTTCAGAAGGCGCGAGTAGATGTCATAGGCGCGCTCGCCCCGGCTGGTCTGTTCGACGACCATGGGCACAAGGGTGTTCATGTAGGTATCAATCGGGTCGCGCATATCAATCCTGCCTGTTGTCACATCACGGCGTATCGCCAAGGAATTCATCCGAGTCTTAGTGGGGTGTATCGGGGGCTGCAAGGGCGGGGGTGCAATCTTCCGCCGACGAGGGATAATTGCCGCAAAACATCAAAGAAAAGCTAACAGCCGCGCACGCAGGCCCTTTGGCCGTGTCAGCGGCCAAAGACTTGGGCCGCCAAAGCCACGCGGGCGAGGGCTGTGGCCAGACACAGCGTGCCAAACACCCAAGCGATCGGCGCAAAAAGGCTGGGCCACAGGCACATCGCACTGAGGGCCGCGATGGTCTCGGCCCCCTCCATCAGGCCGACCGAGAAGTAGAGCGATTTGTCACCGCGCACAGAAGTCTGCATCCCGCGCTTTTCGCCCATGATGGCAAAGGCCAAAAAGCTTGCGCCGTTGATATAAAAGCTGAGCAGCAAAAAGCCTGCGGCCACGGCGGTGTCGGCATCGCGCAGCGCAAAGGCAAAGGGGATCAGCCCGTAAAACGCAAAATCGGAGACAATGTCGAGAAAGCCGCCGAAATCGGTCTTGCCCTTGATCCGCGCAATCGCCCCGTCCAGCCCGTCGGCGATGCGGCTGGCCAAAAGCACGCCCAGCGCCCAACCGGTCGGGCCATCAGCCGCGATCACCGCAGCCGCCAATCCGCCCAACGCCAAGCCCGCCAGCGTCATCTGATTTGCTGTCCAACCCCGTTGGGCCGCCCAAATTCCGCCTTGGGTCAAAACGGGGTCAAGACTCTTGCGCGCGACACCGTCAAACATCTTGGTGTACCCCTTCGTCTTCGCCCCTATCTGTGACTGAGGCGTCCGGGGTCTTCAAGCCTGTTTGTGCGGCTGGCCTCTGGCCATGGTTGCTCAATCCCTTCCCTCTGCGCTAGGCTACGGCATTCGGAGGGCTTTGGGTGAACAGACGGGAATTTGGTGGCTTGGGGCTGGCGGCGGCCATTTGGGCAGGGCGCGGATGGGCGGGCGATTGGGCGCGGGTAAAGGCCCAGGCCAAGGGCCAGGAGGTGTTCTTTCACGCATGGGGGGGTGACCCAAAGATCAACGCCTTTATCGCTTGGGTCGGCGATGAAGCGCTTGCGCGGTTTGGGGTTACGCTGACCCATGTGAAGCTCGCCGCCACGTCAGATGCCGTCGCACGGGTGCAGGCCGAACAGGCGGCGGGCAGGGCCAGCGGCGGGGCGGTGGATCTGATCTGGATCAACGGCGAAAACTTTGCGGCGATGAAGCAGGCGGGGATGCTTTACGGCCCCTTTGCGCAAAGCCTGCCCAATTGGGCGCTGGTCGATAGCGTGGGCAAGCCCGCCACGATGACCGATTTCACCGAACCCACGCAGGGCTTTGAAAGCCCTTGGGCCATGGCGCAGCTGGTGTTCGAACATGACAGCGCCAAGCTGTCTGCACCACCTAAATCGATCCTTGCGCTGGCCGATTGGGCCAAGGCCAATCCGGGCCGCTTCACCTATCCCCAGCCGCCCGACTATCTGGGGCTGACCTTTCTAAAGCAGGTGCTCTACGCCCTGCTGCCCGATCCGGCGATCTTGCAACACCCTGCCGCAAGCGGCGATCCGGCCTTGACCGTGCTTTGGGCGTTCCTTGATACCCTTCACCCGCATCTTTGGCGGCAAGCCAAGGCCTATCCTGCCAACGAAGCCGCCCTTGGCCAGTTGCTGGCGGATGACGAGGTTGACATCTCTTTCGCCTTCAACCCCGGTCGGGCGAGTGCCGAGATTGCGGCGGGCACCCTGCCCGACACCGTGCGCACCTTTGTTTTGGACGGGGGCACGATCGCCAATGCCTCATTTGTGGCGATCCCGTTCAACGCCTCTGCCGCCGCAGGGGCGCAGGTGGTGGCCAACCTGCTGCTGGACCCTGCCGTGCAGGCCCGTGCCCAAGATGCCAGCGTTTTGGGCTTTCAAACCGTGCTGAACATGGCAGCCCTTACCCCT
>JBAXLX010000339.1:0-3899 GCA_037134595.1 Pseudomonadota bacterium | reverse complement strand
CAAATGCGAAGAGCGTTTGGAAAAGATCAACGATATGCGCGACAAACTGGCCAAGAAACTGGCTGATCCCGAACTTTACGAAGCCGCACGCATTGGCGAGTTAGAAACGTGGAACCGCAAATATTCCGAAGTGATGGAAGCCTTGGACCGCGCCGAAGCCATGTGGCTTTCTGCCACCGAAAAGCTAGAGGCCGCAGCGGCTTGAAGCGGCGGCCTTTGGCGCTTACCTAAGCTCAAAGGGAACACAGAAAGGCTAGGCCCCGATGCCCGACGATACGGTGATGCGGGTGGTCTATTTGGGCCTGCTCTTGGCCACCTTGGCCGGATGGGCCATAGTGGAACTGCGCAAGGGTCTGGGGCGGTCGGTGAAAATGGCCCTTGCTTGGGCGATGATCGTGTTGGGGTTTATGGCCGTTTACGGGCTTTGGGGCGATATCACGCGCGGCATCAGGCCCAGCCAACAGGCGGGCGCGGCAGAGGTCACCCTGCCCCGCGCCGCCGATGGGCATTACTACGCCCAGTTGCACATTCAAGGCCAAGAGATTTCCTTTATGGTCGACACGGGGGCGTCAGACGTGGTGCTGACCCAGCGCGATGCGCGCCGTTTGGGAATTGACCCTGCGTCTTTGCTGTATCTGGGCCAAGCCTTCACCGCCAACGGCCCTGTGCGCACCGCGCGGGTTGACCTGTCGGATGTGCGCTTGGGGCCGTTTAGGGACGCCAGCCTTGCCGCCTCGGTCAACGAGGGGGCGATGGACGGCTCGCTTTTGGGCATGGCCTATCTGGGCCAGTTTCACATCACCATCTCCGGCGACCAGATGGTGCTCAGCCGTTAAGGCTGCAGCAACCAGTCTTGCACCGATGCCATGAGCGGTCGGAAATAGGCGATAATACGGCCTTCGGGCGGCGCTGGGACGCCTGCGGCCCAAGGGGCCACGCCGTGCAAGGTCAGGCGGTGCAGCAGGGTGGCAGACCCCGGGCGGGTCGGCAGTTCGATGCGCGGGCAAGTGTCAAAAATGCGGCGGCGGGCGGCGGTATAGGCTTGGGTCACATCAACATCGCCCCAGATTTCGGGCGGATGCGGGGCCAAAGCCTCGCGAAGCGCGGATTGCAGGATCAGATGGCTGCCCTGCCACACCACCAAGGGGGAGGCGTCACAAACGTTCAGCGGCAGGCCCAAAATCCACGCATGGGGTTCTTTGACCATGCGGTGACGTTCTGGCCCAATCGGCAAAAGCCCGTCCAGATGCGCTGCATCGCGGTGAAGACGAAAGGCATAGGCCGAGGCACTTTCCTCGGGTGAGGGCTGCGGGTAGCCCGCAAAGATCGTCGAAAGTTGCGCTTTGTGCAAAGGTTGCGGGGCAAGGCCCAGATCGCCCCAAGGCAAATCCACCCCCCCCACCGTGCCCGCTTCGTCATTGGGCAGCACATCCAACCCCACCGCCCAAGTGCCCCCACAGCGCAGCGGATCGCTTGCGGCTGCCAGCGCCGCCTTTGCCACGGGCAAAGCGGCATCGGCCCAAGCCCTGATCGCCTCTGTCGGGCCAATCCTGTGCCAGCCTGTCACCATCCCAAAGCTTTCCGCAGCATATTGGCCCCGACCACCGTGATAAAAATCGCAAAGGCGCGCTTGAGCGGTTTGGGGTTCATCGCATGGGCCAACCGCACGCCGTATGGCGTGGTCAGCAGCGTCATCGGGATAATCACGGCAAAAGCCGGCAAGCTAACCGCCCCCAGCGAAAACGGCGGGGCATCAGGCACTTGCAAGAACAAAAACCCGATCAAGGATGGCACCGAAATCAGCACCCCAAAGCCCGATGCCGTGGCCACCGCGCGGTGAATCGGCAGGCCGTACAAGGTCATCAGCGGCACACCAAAGGTGCCTCCGCCAATCCCCATCAAGGTCGAGAAAAACGCCAACACCGTCGCCTCAACCCCGCGCAGCGGTTGGCTGGGCATCTGCGCGCCCAAGCGCCAGTCGGCACGGCCAAAGGCCATGTACAGCCCCGCCATCATCGCCAAAAAGCCAAAGATCGCCTTCAACGCCGTGGTTGACAGATAATAGGCCGCCCCCACCCCGATCAGCGACCCCAAAACCAAGAACGGCGCCCACGCGGTCAGTATCCCCCAATCCACCGCGCCCTTCTTATTGTGCAACAACACCGAGCGCACAGAAGTCACCACAATCGTCGCCGCCGACGTCCCAATACACACCTGCATCAAATGATCAGAGGCAAAGCCCAATTGCCCGAACAGGTAAAAGAACGCCGGCACCAGAACGATGCCGCCACCCACCCCCAGCAAGCCCGCAATCACCCCCGTGGCCGCCCCAATCGCCAGCAAAAGCGCCAGCATCGGCAGGAAAGTTGCATAATCCATCATCACCTCGCACCGTTTCGCGCAAGCCTAGCCCTGCGCAAGCAAAAGGGCCAGAGCAGGCTTGCCCTTGCACGTGCGCGCGGTTAGCTGTGCGGCCATCTGTTCAGAAAGGTGTCCCATGTCTGGCTCTTTGGCCCGCCCTGCGCTGATTTTGGGGCTTTTGTCCTGCCTTGGCCCTTTTGCCATTGATATGTACCTGCCCGCGATGCCGGTGATTGGCGGGGCCTTGGGGGCCTCGCCCATGGTGATGCAAAGCACGATCACGGCCTATTTCGCGTCGTTCGGCATTGCGCAGATGTTTTATGGGCCTTGGGCCGACCAATCGGGCCGCAAGCTGCCGCTTTATGCGGGGATTGCGATGTTTGTTTTGGGCACGATCTTGTGCATGACCGCAACCTCGCCCACGGGGCTGATTGCGGGGCGCTTTGTGCAAGGGATGGGTGGGGCCGCCTTGGGCGTGGTGCCCCGCGCCATCGTGCGCGACATGATGACCGGGGCCGAGGCGACGCGGATGATGTCGAAAATCATGCTGACCTTTTCCATCTCGCCGATGCTCGCCCCCTTGGTGGGATCGGCGCTGTTGGTCATTACCGGCTGGCGTGGGATTTTTGCGGCCTTGCTGATCGCCTCGGTGGTCAGCTTGGCGCTTTTGGCGCTGGCCCAGCCCGAGACTTTGGCCAAAGACAACCGCCGTCCGTTCAAGATGGGGTTCTTGCTGAAAGGCTGCGGCGAATTGCTTGTCGACAAAACCTTTATGCTGCTGACCTTTGTGGGGGCCTTTGGCTTTGGCAGCTTCTTCATCTTTCTGGCTTCGGCCTCTTATGTCTACCAGCAAGGCTTTGGGCTTAGTTCCACCCAGTTTTCCATCGCCTTCGCCGTCAATGCCATGGCCTTTATCGGGGCCAGCCAAGGCGCCAGCCGCGCGACCGTGCGCTTTGGCAACATGCCGGTGCTGATCTGGGCGAGTGCGGGGTTTGCCTTGGCCACGGTCGGGCTGCTTGCTTTGGCGCTGGTGGGGCTGGTGACCCTGTGGGTCTGCATCGCAGGTTTGGCGCTGGGAAATGCCTGTCTGGGGCTGATCGTGCCCGCCACGATGGTGATGGCGCTGGATGATCAGGGCGATAAGGCGGGGTTGGCCTCGTCTTTGGGGGGCACGTTGCAGATGCTGGCGGGCGGGGCGATGGTTGTGGCTTTGGGGCCGTGGCTTGGGGCCAGTGCCACGCCGATGATCGCGGGGATCGCTTTTGCGGCAAGTGTGACGCTGGTCTTGACGCTGCTGGTGCCGCGCAAGCCTTAAGCGGCAAAGTGGGGCGCGGGTTGCACTTGGTCTAAAGCGTGCAGCAACAGATCGGTGCCCGCGCCGGGGCGGTTGGCCCCTTCGGACAGAATGCGCCGCCACCCCCGCGCGCCGGGGCGTGCGGTGAACAGGCCCAGCATGTGCCGCGTGATCTGGTGCAACCTGCCGCCTTTGGCGATATGATCAGCGATATAGGGCAGCATATCGGCCACCACCTGATGCG
>JBAXLX010000338.1:0-3909 GCA_037134595.1 Pseudomonadota bacterium | reverse complement strand
CGGCTTGCAGGGCCGACAGGGCGCCGTCGTCCAGCGTGGTGCCGATCAGGGCGGCGGCTGCTTCGGCCACCAAGATAACCTTAGGGGCCACAGCGCCCAAGGCGACACGGGCGGTGGCGATCTTGTCACCCTCAAGCGTCAGGCTGATGGCGCAGCCGACCACGGCGATGTCCATCTCGGTGCGGGGGATAAAGCGCAAATAGGCGTCGCCGCCGTGCGCCCCACGCGGCGGCAGGTGAATGGCCGAGACGATCTCGCCCGGTTGCAGATGGGTGCGGCCCGGGCTTGCGGGAATATCCTCCACCGCCATTTGGCGCGTGCCGTTCGGCCCAACGACACTCACTGTTGCCCCCGCAGCCACCAACCCCGGCACCGAATCCGCCGCAGGTGAGCCGTTGCACAAATTCCCCGCCAAAGTGGCGCGGCCTTGCACTTGGGTGGACCCAACGAGGTTCATCCCCTCGACCACACCCGGCCAATCGGCCACCAGCGCCGCATGACGGCCCAGTTCCGCACCCGACACGGCAATGCCAATCGTCCACCCGCCATCAGCGGTTCGCACAATATCGCGCACGCCGGGGATCAGCTTCAGGTCAATCAGCGTGTCAGGCGTCACCGTTCCGGCGCGCAATTGCACCAGCACATCGGTGCCGCCCGCCAAAAAGCGGGTGACACCTTGGGCCGTGGCGGCGATCTTTATGGCGTCTTCGAAGGTCTGCGGCTTGTGATAGTGCATCTTGCCTCCTCTTGGCGAGGTTCGGGGTTTGGAGATTACCCTAAGCGAATTCTTGCGCCAGCGCCAATGACCCAAAGCGACGTTTTGCAGGAAATATAGCCACACCCCGCGCTTGAGCGTCGCAAAGATGCAATCGGGCAAGTTTGGCGCAGCGGCTATCGGCCATCTATCGGCAGGCAATGCCCTTGGTGCGGTTGATCGGCGTCAATTGCCGCAAAGAATGCAAAAACCATTGCCCGTGGCACGCAACCTTCGCAGGAAGGGCATTGCGGACGGTATACCCACGAACAAGGATGCGTCCGCCTAGCGTGCCATGATGGCAAAGGGCTTGCGCCACGTTGCGAACCGCACTCTTCACCCAATTTCGGGTGAGGTGACGGAGGGCCGGACCTCCCCTCATTCACGAGCGTTCGACTGGCGTCGGGACGGTGTCACGTACTCCGAATTTCCGTGGTCGCCACCTCAGAAGAAAACATAGCCTTGATCCCCATCGACATCAAGGACGCTGGCATTATCGGGGAAATTTGTGACGCGGGGGAGGAATTGAACCGCCATCAACGCCCATTCAGAGCGCCCCCTTCCCAATCGGGGTACACCGCGTCACGCCACCACATTAAACATGATCAGCATGGGATTCAAGGATGCCGGTCGATTGACGACGATGCGCAGTATAGCGGCCGACATGAGCACTCCCAAACAAAAGGTCACCCAGATTTACGGAACACCGCTGTGATGGAAGAGGCGGGGTTGGACTGAAACCAACATCACCTTGGCGCTTTCACGCCACTGCCCCTTGCCCATCGGGGTACACCGCCTCGCTGGGATACATAGCCATGATCACCATCGACTTCAAGGACGCTGACGTTACCGGGGCACTGGACCGGGCAGCTTTGGCCCTGACGGACATGACGCCCTTGATCGTAGCGATCGTATTCGGTCGATTGACCTGCAGTCAAAACAGTGTCGGCGCGTCCCCTACCGCAACGCCCTAGACGTGTCCGCAGCTGCCCTGCGGTGGTTTGGTGTCCGCCCCGACACATGGAGGATAGGCATGGTCAGCATTGAAATCAAGGACGCCGATGTGACCGGCGCTCTACCAGTTTTCGGCGGCTGTCGCGCAACGAGGCGCTGTAAGAGAAGGTAATTACAAAAATTCTCGAAAAAGGCGCAGTCTACCACCCGCCGGAACACTAAAAAATGAGGCGGCACCTGGGCCGCCTCTCGGGTGTTGCGCGATGGGCTCCCCTGACCATCGACGGAACCTTTGGACCCCAGGTCAGTCCTCAGCAAATGCAGGGAGACTTTGCCGCAACACCTTACGTGAAAGATTAGCCATGGTGAGCATTGAAATCAAGGATGCCGATGTGACCGGCGCTTTGGCGCGGGTCGTGGCGACCGGGCGTTCATATCTTGCGCGCCGCCTTGTGCGATCCCATAGAACACCTGTCTGGTTGCCGGGTCCTATCCTGCGCCGATCCGGTGGTGATAGCGCGACGTTTGTCAGCAAGCGCATGGCCCCGGATCAAGGCTTTCGCCCCGCCGCCGCCGTGATTTGTCGCGCCCGCGCGATCACCGGCGCGTCGATCATCGCGCCGTCCAGCGCGTAGACAGCGCCTTGCGTGGCGGCGCTGGCCAAGACCTTGGCGGCCCAAGCCACCTCGGCTTCGCTCGGGGCTAAGGTTGCGCGGATCACGGGCAATTGGGCGGGGTGAATGGCGGCGACCGCGCGCATCCCTTGGTCGCGGCCTTTGGCGATTTGGGCGGCGTAAAGATCAAGGTCGCGGAAATTGGCGATCGAGCCGGGAAACCCGATGGGCAAAAGACCGCGCGGGGCCGCGGCAATGGCCAGTTCTGCCGTCACCAGATCAAGCGCGCCCTTGTCGGGATGAACCCCAAGGCCCGCGCAATAATCCTCGGATCCCAGCATCAGCGCCTGAACTTCGGGCACGGCGGTGATCTGCTGCAACCTGCGCAAACCCAAGGGGCTTTCGATCAAGGCGATCAGGGCGATCTGCCCCGCCGTCACCTCGGCTGCATTGCGCAAGCCACGGTCGTCTTCGCATTTGGGCACGATGACAGCGCGCAGCAGGCTTAAATCCGCCGCCGTCAGGTCATCAACCATATGTCGCAGGGGGCCATTGATCCGCAACGCGCAGCTTATTCCCGCTTGGCCCAATTGCGCTTGGGCATCCCGCAAGGCGGCGCGGGCGGCCCCTTTTGCGTCAGCCGCCACGGCGTCTTCCAGATCAAGGATCACCGCATCGGGCCGCAAACGGATGGCGCTGGCCAAATGCTTTTGAGCCCCCACCGGCACGAAAAGCAGGGCTTGCCACTCTAAGGGCGTGATCATCACGAAGTTGCCTCTTTGCTGAAGTCTGCAAGAATAGCCTCGGTCTCCTGCCCCAAGGCCGGAACCGCACCGAATTGCGCGACCTGCCCGGCGTGCCGCACACCGCGCCCCATCATCTTGACCGGTCCAGAGGGGCTGTCAACGGTGATCTGGCGGGCTTGGGGATGGGCGGGCATATCGTCCAGCGTTGATACGCTGCCACAGGCGATGCCCGCTTTGGTCAAGAGATTGATCGCCTCGTCACGGGTCAGGCTTGCAAGGACGCGCGCGATCAGGGCGTCGATTTCGGCCATATGCGCCACCCGCCCAACGTTTCGTACATAGCGGCTGTCAGTGTGCAAAGCGGGCTGACCCAGCACCTTGTCGGCAAAGATCACCCCTTCGCGCTCGCTCACCGACAGCAGCACTTGGCGCCCATCCGCACAAGCAAAGGTGCCAGAGGGCGCAAGAGACGGGTGGCGCAGCCCCACCCGTTCGGGCGCTTGGCCACCATAGCGGGTTTGCAGATAAGGTACGTTCATCCAATCGGCCATAGTGTGGAACAGCGACACCTCGCTGAAGCGCCCTTCCCCCGTGCGGCCCCGCGCAATCAGGGCCTGAAGCACCGCTGAAAAGGCCGTCTCGCCTGCGGGCGATGTCACGGACCGATATCCCCACGCGCGCATTGCCCTCGGGCCTTTCGTGCACCGCCAAAAGCCCGCTTTCGCCCTGACTCCGTTCTGGGCCTTTTGCTTGCGGTATGGCCCATCTTCGCCATAGCCCGAGATCGACACATAGATCAGCCCGCGATGATCGGTGCAGTTTGGACAATGGCATCGACGAG
>JBAXLX010000337.1:0-3916 GCA_037134595.1 Pseudomonadota bacterium | reverse complement strand
CGGTTTTCGACACGCAGACGGGGCGGCGGGTGCTGGTGGATCGGGGCATCTGGTTGGATGGCACCGCAGCCGCGCCGACCAAGCCGCATGCCGCCACTGTGGTGGGCAATCTGGATTGGCCGCAAGAGGTGGACAGCTACACCCCGCCGCCTGACCGCAAAACCGGCCTATGGTTCGCCCGCGATGTGCCTGCGATGGCCAAGGCCTTGGGCGCCGAGCCGACGCTGATCGTGGCCCGCGACCCCACGGGGGACGGGGTAACACCGATGCCGCTGGACACCTCGGCCATTCCCAACAACCATTGGCAATATGCCGTGACATGGTTTTCTTTGGCCGCTGTCTGGTTCGTGATGACAGGCTTTCTGTTGTGGCGTATCAGGCAGCAAACTGCAAAGGCTGGATGATGCGCTATATCTCGACCCGGGGGACGGCCCCGATTTTGACCTTTGGCCAAGCCATGATGACGGGGCTGGCGCGCGATGGCGGGCTTTATGTGCCAGACACGGTGCCGCAGTTCAGCAAGGCCGATTTTGCGGCCCTTGCGGGCAAGTCTTATGAGGACATCGCCTTTGGCGTGATGAAGCCCTTTATGGGCGACATTTTCAGCGACGACGAGTTTCGCGACCTGATCGCCAAGGCCTATGCGGGCTTTGGCCATCCGGCCCGCGCGCCGCTGAAGCAACTGGCCCCGAACCATTTCTTGCTGGAATTGTTCCACGGCCCGACCTTGGCTTTCAAAGACTTTGCCATGCAGCTGATCGGCCAGATGATGCAAGCCGCCCTTGCCAAGACGGGCGAGCGGATCACCATCGTGGGGGCCACCAGCGGCGACACGGGAAGTGCCGCGATCGAAGCGTTTCGCGGTTTGGCCAATGTGGATGTGTTCATCCTGTTCCCGCATGGGCGGGTGTCAGATGTGCAGCGCCGGCAGATGACGACTCCGGTCGAAAGCAATGTGCATGCGCTGGCGATGGACGGGTCGTTTGACGATGCGCAGGCGCGAGTTAAGGATATGTTCAACGACTTCGCCTTTCGCGACGGGGTGCGGTTGGCGGGGGTGAACAGCATCAACTGGGCGCGGGTTCTCGCACAGGTGGTTTATTACGTCAGCAGCGCTTTGTCCTTGGGCGCTCCGCATCGGCCTGTCAGCTTTACCGTGCCGACGGGGAATTTTGGCGATGTGTTTGCGGGCTATATCGCGCGCTCTATGGGGCTGCCGATTGATAAACTGGTGATCGCCACCAACCAGAACGACATTCTGGACCGTGCGCTTCGGGCAGGGCGTTATGCGATGGACGGGGTGAAACCCTCGATCTCGCCGTCGATGGATATTCAGATCTCGTCGAACTTCGAACGCGCCTTGTTTGACGCTTATGGCCGCGATGGGGCGGCGGTGGCGGGCCTTATGGCGCAGATGAAGGACGGCGGGTTTCAGATCAGCGATGGCGCTTTGCAGACCTTGCGGGGCACCTTTGCATCGGGTCGGTGTTCGGAAGACGAAACCTTGGCCACCATCACGCGCACCTTCGCCCAGACGGGCGAGTTGTTGTGCCCGCATGGCGCGGTGGGGGTAAAGGTTGCCGAAGAGCATCTGGGCGATGTGCCGATGATCACGCTGGCCACGGCCCATCCGGCCAAATTCCCCGATGCGGTGGAGCGGGCGAGCGGGGTGCATCCCGCCCTGCCACCGCGCATGGCCGATTTGTTCGAACGACCCGAACGGGTCACCCGCGTGCCCAATGATCTGGGCGCTTTGCAATCTTTGGTCCGCGAAAGGATCGCTTCGTGACGGTCAAACTTACCACACTTGCCAACGGGTTGCGCATTGTCACCGAAGACATGCCGGGGCTGAAAAGTGCCTCGGCCGGGGTTTGGGTGACCGCAGGCGGGCGCCATGAGCGCCCCGAACAAAACGGCATCGCGCATTTTCTGGAACATATGGCGTTCAAGGGCACAAAGCGGCGCAGCGCCCTGCAGATCGCCGAAGAGATCGAGGATGTGGGCGGCTATATCAACGCCTATACCAGCCGCGAAATGACGGCCTATTACGCCCGCGTTTTGTCACCCGATGTGGCGCTGGCGCTGGATGTGATCGCGGACATCGTGCTGAACCCGGTGTTCAACGACAGCGATATCGAAACCGAACGCCATGTGATCTTGCAGGAAATCGGGCAGGCGCTGGACACGCCCGACGACATCATCTTTGACTGGTTGCAAGAGGTCAGCTATCCCGACCAACCCTTTGGCCGCACCATCCTTGGGCCCGAAGAGCGGGTGTCCTCGTTCAACCGCGACGATCTGCGCGCCTTTGTCGGCGAACATTACGGGCCGGATCAAATGATCCTGTCGGCCTCCGGCGGGGTTGATCATGATGCCATCGTGAAACAGGCTGAGGCGATCTTTGGCGGGTTGAAACCGGTTGGCGCATCGCGCCTACATCCGGCGACCTTCGCCAGCGGCGAACGGCGCGAAGTCAAGGACTTGGAGCAAGTCCATTTCGCCTTGGCCTTTGAAGCCCCCGGCTACCGCGCCGATGATGTCTTTGTGGCGCAGATTTACGCCACCGCGATGGGCGGCGGCATGTCCAGCCGCCTGTTCCAGAAAATCCGCGAAGAGCGGGGTCTGTGCTATTCGATCTTCGCCCAGTCGGGTGCTTACGAAGACACCGGCCAGATCACCATCTATGCGGGCACGTCCGAGGATGAGATTGGCGATCTGATCGGCCTGACGGTGGATGAACTTAAACGCGCCGCCGATGACATGTCTGAGGCTGAGGTTGCCCGCGCCCGCGCGCAGCTTAAGGCCGGGATGCTGATGGGGCTGGAAAGCCCGTCCAACCGCGCCGAACGCAATGCGCGCTTGCTGGCGATCTGGGGCCGGGTGCCGGGCGTGGGAGAGGCCGTGGCGCGGATTGATGCGGTGACAACCGCCGATGTGCGCCGCTATTCGGGGGCCTTGGCGGGGTCTGCGGCAGCAGTCGCGCTTTACGGTCCCGTTGCCGATGCACCGGGGCTGGAGGCCATCCGCGCGGGCTTGGCCGCGTAATGATGGCCTTACGCCGCAAGGTTCGGATCGAGACCGAGCGGATGACCCTACGCCTGCCGCAGCATGGCGATTGGCATGCTTGGGCAGCACTTCGTACTGACAGTCAGGCGTTCCTAACACCATGGGAGCCGATTTGGTCGGTCGATCACCTGACGCGCCGCGCCTTTACCAACCGCGTCTATTGGGCCGCCCGGGCTGAGGCGCAGGGCACCGCCTTGCCCTTGATGCTGATAAGGCGTGAGGATCAGGCGCTTTTGGGCGCGATCACGCTGGACAACATCCGCCGTGGCCCCGCGCAGGCCGGAACCTTGGGCTATTGGATCGGCGAGCCGTTCCACCGCCGCGGTTACATGCGGGAGGCGATCCTATCGGTCGTCCATCACGCCTTTGTCGCGCTGGACATCAGCCGGATCGAGGCCGCGTGTTTGCCCGAAAACGCCGCCTCGCGCGGGGTGTTGGAGAAGTGCGGCTTCAAATATGAAGGTGTGGCACAAAGCTACCTGCAGATCGCCGGACGCTGGCGCAACCACGTGCTTTATGCCGCCCTAAGGGCGGATCGGCGCGGTCGGACGGATGTGGGGATGGCGTGAGGCCGCTGGGACGCCCGAAAACCTCAGGCCCTTTCATCCTTAGGGCTGTCCATCACCACATAGGTCGTGATTGCGTGGACTTGCGGCAGGATGCCCATCACCTCGGTGTGGAAGTGTTTATAGGCCTGCAAATCCGTGCATTCGACACGCAAGAGGTATTCGACGGTGCCGGTGATGTTGTGGCATTCGATCACCTCGGGTGCGCGGGACATGGCGCGTTCAAACGCCTCTTGCGATGTTTTGGTATGGCTGTTCAGGCCCACGGTCACATCGGCGGTAAA
>JBAXLX010000336.1:0-3934 GCA_037134595.1 Pseudomonadota bacterium | reverse complement strand
CAGACATAGATGCCCCAGTTGACCGAGATCAGCGCCGCCGTTGCCGCCCCCATGGCCAGCATGCGCGGTTGGCGCAACAGCGGCCAGATGCCGGAAAATTCCCCACGCAGCACCAGCACAAGGGCGGCGATCGGCACGCTCCACACCACACGGTGGGCGATGACTTCGGGGGGGGGAATATGGCCGAGGGCCTTCATGAAAAACGGCAAAAAGCCCCAGATCAAATAGGCCGACAGGGCAAAGGCAAAGCCGCGGGGGGTGTCTTGGGATGTCATGAGGAGGGCTTAGCGGATTGGGGGCGGGCGTGCCACGGCAAAGTTTGCCCCTCTCGACAGGGGCAGGGCCGCGTGCAAAGATTCTGCCATGCAGCAGGTCTTGATCATTGGGGCAGGGTTGATCGGCGCGGCCTTGGCCCACCGGTTGGCCCAAGCCGGCGCGGGTGTCACCCTCGTCGAGGCGCGGCCGCAGCCTGCGGCCCAAGCCTCTGGCCATTCCTTTGGCTGGATCAATGCAAGCTATTACCTGACCCCCGCCCATCATCATCTGCGGGTGGCGGGCATTGAGGCCCACCATCGGTTGGTGCGGGATTTGGGGGCGGACTTGTGGGACTGGCAAGGTTGTCTTTGGGGGGAAGACGCGGCAGCCCTTGACCAGATGGCCGCTGACCTCACCCACCTTGGCTATGCGCTGCAAGAGTTGAGGCGCCCGCGGATCGCAGCCCTTGCCCCCGCCTTGGCCCATCCCCCAGCCCGCGCGCTGTACTTCCCTCAGGAAGGCGCGGTTGATCCTGCCGCCCTGACCCGCGCCTTGCTGGCCAAGGCGCAGGCGGCTGGTGCCAAACTGCTGCTCAACACGCCTGTTCTGGGCCTGATCCAGCGCGGCGACACTGTCTGCGGCATACGTCTGGCCGCGCAAGAGATCGCCGCCGATCAGGTGATCGTCGCCGCCGGAACCGGCGCTGCGGCGCTGTTGGAAGGTGTGGGCCTGCACCTGCCCATGTTGCACCGCCCTGGGATGATCTTGGCCACCCAAACCGTGCCCCATCGACTGGCCCCGATCCTAGCGCTCAACGGGCAAGAGATGCGCCAAGATCGTCAAGGCCGGTTCTGGATGCCCATAGCCCCGCACCACCAATCCGATCCCGCCCAAACCCTGCCCGCTGACCCGCAAACCAGCGTCGATGCCGCCTTGGCCGCGCTCAACGCCCTGTTCCACGGCCCGCCCACCTTGCGCGCCGCCCATTGGGCCACAGCCTATCGCCCCGTGCCGGGCGACGGCCTGCCCGCCCTAGGCCCTGCCGCCCCCGGCCTTTGGCTCGCCGTGCTGCACTCTGGCGTCACGCTCGGCCCGCACATTGCCGATCTTCTGACGGCCGAAGTTCTGGGCGCCCCCGCCGCCCCCGACCTATCCCCCTTCCGTCCCGCCCGCTTTTGGTCTTAAACCCCCCCCGCACCCCCCCTTTCATACTTGCCCAAATATCCCCCCCGGAGGGTAAACCGACCTTGGCCCCCCTTACGGCCTCTCCAGAACGCGGCCTTCTTCCCTCTTGAAATCGTTTTTATCCGCCGCTAGGCTTCCCTCACCTCGGCAAGGCGCAGTCTATGGCAGACCATCCCACCCGCCCCACGATCAAAACCCTGTCCGAGATGACGGGCTTTTCGATTGCGACCATTTCCAAGGCGCTTAACGATTCGCCGGTGGTGACACAGGCCACCAAGGCCGCGATCCGGCAGGCGGCGGGGCAGATCGGCTATGCGGCCTCGCTGCGGGGCATGTCGCTGCGCACGGGGCGGACCTATCAGGTGGCGGTGCTGATGCCGGTCGCCTCAGCGTCGGGGTTTGAATGGGACGGGGTGGATTATGCCCAGATATTGTCGGGCATTGCGGCGGGGCTGGAAGGCTCGCCTTACCGCATGTCGGTGCATGTGGTGCGCGATGCGGCCGAAGGCTTGGCCACGGCGCGGCAGGTGGTCGAAGGCCATCTGGCCGACGGGCTGATCTTTTCAGGCATTCAGGCACAAGACCCCCGCGTGGAATATCTGTGCGCGGTGGGGTTTCCCTTTGTCACGCTGGGCCGCTGCCGTGGGGATTTGACCTATGCCCATGTTGATGTCGACAGCGACTGGGCCGCTTGGGCCGCGACCGCGCGGCTGATTGCGGGCGGGCACCGCCGCATTGCGCTGATCAACCCTGACCCGCGCCTGTCTTATGCGCTGGACCGGATCGACGGCTTCACCCGCGCCTTTGCGCAAGTCGGCCTGCCCGTGCCGCAAGACCTGATCTTGGGCGGCGATCTGAGCACCCGGTTTGGCAAAGAGGCGGCCATGTCGCTTTCGCGCTTGCCCGATCCGGCCACGGGCTTTGTCTGCGTGAACGAATCCACAGCCCTTGGCGCGCTGGCGGGCCTGCGCGATCTGGGGTTTGATATCGGGCGGGCGGCCTCGGTCATAGCTTATGACGATATCAACGCCTCGGCCTATTTTGCGCCGCCCTTAACCACCTTCTATCTGCCGATCGAAGACCTTGGCCGCCAATTGGGCGGCTTTCTGCTGCGCCGGCTTGCCGGTGAAGATCCTGCAACTTTGCAACAACTCACCCGCCCAGACCTTGTCGCCCGGCAGAGCGACCGGCTGGAGCGGGTTTCACCTTGGGAGGGTAACACATGAAAAAACTGCAACTCGCACTGGCACTTAGCCTGATGGCGGCACCGCTGATGGCCGCCGATCTGGGCGGCGTCACGCTCAAGGTCGGGTCCGACACGACCTCGCCGCCGATGGAGATGGTGGAAGAGGGCACAGGCAAAATCGTGGGCTTTGATGTCGACGTGGTCAACGCCATTTGTGCCAAGATCAACTGCAAGGCCGAATTTGTCACCACCGGCTGGGACGGTATCTTTGCGGCCCTTGGCGAGGGGCAGTTTGATCTGGTCGCCTCGGGCGTGTCGATCACCGACGAGCGCAAGCAGACGATGGATTTCACCGAACCCTATATGATCAACTCGCAAGCCATTCTTGTGCGCGCCGAAGATTCCGGTCTGACGCTGGACGATTTCAAAGCGGGCAAGAAACTGTCGGCGCAAACCAACACAACCGATGCCGAAATGGCCAAGTCGATCGTGGGCGAGGGCAATGTGCTGACCTATGACACGTTCAACGCCTCGGTTCTGGCGCTGAAGAACAAGGATGTCGACGGGGTGGTGATCAACGGCGCCAATGGTGCGGCCTATGAGGCGCAATTTGCCGGAGAGCTGGTTGTGGGCGTCACAGGTCTTGCCGCTGATCCCTTGGGGCTGGTCTTCCGTAAGGGTGATGCCAATGTCGCGGCCTTTGACGAAGGCTTGGCCGCCATTGCCGCTGACGGCACGCTGGACGCGCTGAAAGCCAAATACTGGACGGGGAACTGATCCCATCGTGTCGCTGCTCAAACACATCCGGCCCAGCAATCTGGTCATCCTGTTTGCGCTGCCCTTCATCGCCTATCTCTTCGCGGCCTCGAGCGATTATACCCGCTCTTTGGCCGCGATTGTGGGGGTAGAGGCGGGGGCGGGCGCGCAGGTGCCGGGCTTTGGCTTGGTGCTGGCGGCTTTTGCCGCCAGTTTGGGCAGTTTGCGCTGGCCAAGGCTGCGCTGGCCTTTGGCTTGCGTCAGTTTGGGCGCGGGCGTGCTGGTCGCCTTGGGCATGGCGCAGCCGTTTTGGGCGGCGGCTGTGGCCAATGCGGTGGATGGCTTTACCTCTGACCTAGTGGTGCGGGGCGAAAACCCGCGCCGCTTGACCGATGCCGCCTTTGCCGCGCTGGGCCTTTGGGTGCAGCGCGGCGCTTGGGCCTATGTGGCCTTGGGCGTTCTGGCGCAGATTTTGCCGGCACGCGGGCGGTTTTGGCTTTGCCTGAGTGTGAACGGGGCAGGGGCGGTTTGGCTGCTGCTCTTTGCCTATCT
>JBAXLX010000335.1:0-3951 GCA_037134595.1 Pseudomonadota bacterium | reverse complement strand
GCATGTCAAAGACGGATGGTTGCAGGAGTTCGGGCAAGCCGCCCAGACCGGGACGGGTGAAGTAGCGATCGACGAAGATATCCACCGCCTGCGTGCGGGTCAGCGCGCGCACATCGGCGGCGTCCACTTTGCCATCGCGGGTCAGGTCCAGCCCCAAACGCCGCATCGTGTGGATGGTGACGCCGTGATTGGTGGCCCCGCCCGGATCGTCGGGATCATCGACAAAGCCGCCCTCTCGGGCGACGATGACCTCGGCCAGTTGTCGGATTGTTTTCATTGTGCCCCCTCTCGTTCAGGGGGCCAAGGCTGCGGCGGCGAGGTTAACGCCTGCCTTCAAGGCCGCGCGGTCAGTTGCTGTGCTCGACGTCCGTGATGTCGATGCCTTGGGCTTTCAGCGCGTCAACGACTTCCTTGGGCTTATAGGTCTCGTCGTGTTTGGCAAGGATTTCGCTGGCGACAAAGACGCCGTTTTCCATCACCCCCGTCGCCACCATGCCGGTGCCTTCGGAAAACAGGTCCGGCAACACGCCGGTATAGCTGATCGGGATTTCGGTCTTGGTGTCGGTGACGGTAAAGGTGATCGTCTCGCCCTGCCCCCGGATGATGCTGCCCTTTTCCACGAGGCCACCGATGCGGAACACCTCGCCTTGCGCCGGGGGCTTTGTGACAACCTCAGTGGGCGAGCGGAAGAAGTTGATGGCATCCGCAGGCATCACCATCCAGATGCCAAAGGTTCCCACCGCCAGCATCCCCGCCAAAAAGGCGATAAGCTGCACCCGCCGACGTTTCTTGAGGTTCTTCAACCCGGCCATATCGTCTCCTTACGGGAACACAGGGGCCAGCATCAGGCCCGCCGTTTCCTCGATCCCCAGCATCAGGTTGGCGTTCTGGATCGCCTGACCGGATGAGCCCTTGGTCAGATTGTCCAAGACCGCGATCACCACCGCCCGCCCCGGCAGACGGTCACCGATCACCCCGATATGGCAGAAGTTGGAGCCTGCGATATCGCGTGTCGAGGGGAGTGCGCCAAAGGGTAGCACCCTGAGGAACGGTTCGTCGGCATAGGCGGCAGTCAGGGTATCATGCACGGCCTTGGGGTCGCCCTTGACGTAAGTTGTGGCAAGGATGCCCCGGTTCATCGGCAAAAGGTGCGGCGTGAACTGGATATGGACGGGACGGCCCGCGATCTTGCTGAACTCTTGGTCGAATTCCCCCAAGTGCCGATGCTTGCCACCTGCGGAATAGCTGTGCGTGCCGCCCGAAAGCTCGGCATGCAGCAGGTTTTCCTTCAAGGAACGCCCTGCCCCGGACACGCCCGCCTTGAGGTCGATCAGGATGTTATCGATATCAATCACCCCCGCCGCGATCAGCGGACGCAGTGCATACTGCCCGGTCGCCGCATTGCACCCTGTGCCTGCGATCAAGCGGCCCGCGCGGATGTCATCGCGGTAGAACTCGGTCAGGCCATAGACGGCCTCTTGCTGCAAGTCCACAGCGGCATGGGGCTGGCCGTACCACTTTTCGTATTCCGCCGGATCGCGCAGCCGGAAATCGGCACTCAGGTCCACGATCTTGAGGGTGCGGGGAAGCTGGCTGATCACCGCCTGCGTGGTGGCATGCGGCAGCGCACAAAAGCACAGGTCGATGGAGAAGAAATCAATCTCGTCGATCTTGGTCAGACGCGGCAGATCGAGGTGGCGCAGAAAGGGAAACACCTCGGCCATCTGCATCCCGGCCTTGCGATCCGCCGAAAGCGCCGTGATCCGCAGCCCCGGATGGGTGGCGATCAGCCGCACAAGCTCTGCCCCCGTATAGCCCGAAGCCCCGAGGATGGCGACATTAGCAGTCATGGGATGCCCCCCTGTGTGTGGATGCCGCTGTGATGGGGGAAAAGGGGGCGGAGGGCAAGGGGATTTTACCCTAGCTACACATCACCTAGAGTTGTAAGTTCGAAAAAAATTGGGGTGTAAACATGAGCAGCGATTCCTTCATCCAAGACGCAAAAGAACTGGTAGACAACCCTAGGGAGGCTCTCTCCATTGAACTAAAGACCTGGCTAGACCTCAACACACCTGACGGAAAATCGAAATTTCTAAAGGCAGTATTTGCACTTCGAAATAATGATGGTGGATACCTAGTTATTGGGGTAAATGATGCTTCGCGGATTGCTGATCCAAGGCCAAACAATCTAAATATAGATGAGATGTACAATAGTGATACCCTACAAAAACTTGTTACAGAACATGCTGTGGATCCTTTTGAAATAGAAGTGTTTATGGTTGACGCCGATAGCGGGCAAGTTCCAGTTATCCGTGTAACTGGCGGTCTAAAGTCTCCGTCATTGGTTAAAAAAAGAAATCAACAACTCCGGAAATCCTTTGCTCAGAAAGGATGGGGTGTATGTTAGATCGCTGCACAAAAATGGCTCATTCAGTTCCGCAGTTGCAACTGGGGAAGACTATCCTGCATTAATGGACCGCTGCTTTAGCAACAGGGAAGCAGATGTCGCAGGTTTCATACGCCGCCACATCCCCCAAGTTGCAGACTTGTTTTCATGTCGTGCAGTATGCTCGCCCGGAAACTCTTCATTTGGCGATAAAACACTTTCGCCAAGGGTAGAAAATGAAGAGTTAACAACGGATGAATTACTGCGGATTCAAGCAAATATAAATGAAACTTACGCAAAAATCGTTGCAAACAGAAAAGACATCTTTGCAGATTTTGGTAACTCTGTGCTTACCTGTTCAGCTATTGCGGTCCTGACACCAGTTCTTAAAGACAAGCTGCCAACGAGTGACTTTCTTGATGAACTACGCCAAGCTAATCCAAACCTCACAGGCTGGCCGGCTTGGTTGGACAGTCGTTATTTTCGATCCAAGGACGAACAGCCTTTTGTTTACGACGACGCATGGCACCATCTCATTTTCCAAGAAGGTGAATTGTTTTCCCATTTTGAGTATGCCAGATTTGACCCAAATGGAGTCTTTTTCCTCAAGCGAGTGCTGCAAGATGACCTTACGGATAAAGTTCCTCGAGGCACGTCTTTTGACCCATTTCTGTTTACCTACAGAGTTGCTGAGATGGTTGCCGTTGCTGTGGCATTCCGTCAAAAACTTGATTTAGGCACCTTGAGAGAATTAAACTTTGGCATAACAGTACGCGGCTTAAGGGGGCGAAAGATAAACGCTTGGGCAGATTTTTCAAATTTTGGAATAGGCCATGGCAACGCAGTTCAGGATGAAGTTTTTTCCCAATCATTAATTCCATATGATACACCGATAAGAGGAATTTCAACATATGTGCATGAATTAACGTCCAAGGTGTTTAGCGTTTTTGAAGGATTTTCCCTTACTGCCGAAACAACTAATAGGCTTGTTCAAAAACTTCTGGATCGCAAGTTATAAAGAACTTCACAACCCCACCGCCCGCCGGAGTGCTGCGTTGATCCGCGATTGCCAGCCCGGACCCTCGGCTTTGAAGGCGGCCAGAACCTCGGGGTCCAGTCGCAGGGTGGTGCTGACCTTGGTCACCTCGGCCTTGGGCCGCCCGCGCGTGACGATGGCCTTGTCGAAACGTTCCGTCCAATAGGGCGTGGACATGTCGGGAATATCGTCATCCGGCATCGATGCCGGATCATCGTCATCGGTCACAGTCACGGAAGAACGGAGCATATCGGGCGATCTCGCGGGCATTTGCCTTCCTCATGCTGATGATGCGGCGGTTGTCGCCGCGCTTGAGGGGATCATAGTCGATTTGCATTATCGTTACTACAGTAATTGAGCGGCATCTGGCCAAAACTGCATGCGGTTGGTCAAAAAGGGCTGAACGCAGGTTTCAAACGCCTGCTGGCGCAACGATCAGGATGGCCCCGATGCCCAAAGCATCGGGGCGCGCCCGCCACGCCCCCACGGTGCGGGCGCACATATATGTGCACCCACCCCGCGGTGCGTG
>JBAXLX010000334.1:0-3970 GCA_037134595.1 Pseudomonadota bacterium | reverse complement strand
GTCAAGCCGTGCGCGCACGAGGCGGGTATCCCAAAGGCACGCCGCCGGCTCCCACGGCGAAAGCGCCTCGATCCGCGAGGATAGCCAAGCGGGGTTGGTGCGGCGGCTTTGGTCGGGCGGGTCGATGCGGTGCCGTAACAGGCCGTCCGCCGCCAGCACCAACTGCACGCTTTGCCCCTTGCGCGCCTGTGACAGGGTGTCAGGTGTCAAGCACACAAGCCCGCGCAGCCTTGCAGGGATCAGGTCTTGCACGGCCAAGGCCAGCACGTCCGAGGCGTTTAGAAGCCAAGTCAGCATTCACCCCTCCTCATCGCGTGTCATGGGCCAGTCCCTTGCCACTATGTGCAGGCGGTGATCGCGCCCTGCAAGGGCTGAAACATGCACCCAAAGCCGCCCGTCAGGATCATCGGCATCCAAGGCGGCATCGTCGACATGCAGCCAGATTTCGTAAAACCCTGTGGCACCAGCTTGCCCCGTATCGGAAAAGTTCACCCCCTCGGCCCCTTGGGGGGCGGCGATGTTGCGCAAAGCCAAGGGGGCTTGCACGGGGTCGATCGTGGCCGATTGGCCCAGCAGGGTCAGATAGGGGGCGACTTTCGGCCACAGGTCGGCATCGCGCTGAAACACCGCCTCCACTTGGGAAAGGGAGCGAAAGGTCAAAGTGTTGGCCGCACCACGCGGGCGCACAAGGGCAAGGGTCAAACGCTCGGCCTGCGCGGGGGTGGCGCCCAAGGCGGCCAATGCCGCCTGCAGCGCGGGGGCGCGGGTGAAATTGGGGTTGATCAGGCCCTGTGCGGCATAAAGGCGCAAGGTAACGCTGCCACCGGGCAGGGGCAGTGAAAACGCCGTGCCGTCTTGGGGCAGATCATCGGCCGGTAGCCGCGCGCCCAAGGTGGCCAAGGCCGATTGGATCACATCCTCGCGCGCAAAGGCCGCGCGTTCGCCTGCAAGCCCCGCCAGATCGCTTTGCGACACCCGCAGCACCAGCCCTGCAAGGGCTGCAAGCAGGGCAAGCGCCACCAGCACCATCAGCAAAACTGCGCCGTCTTCGCCGCCCTGCTTCATGGGAAGACCTCGGCGGGCAAGCGGCAGTCAGGGTTTGGGCCAAGGGCGCAGTCTGCTTCGATCAGGTCGGGAAAGGCTGCGACAAGTTCCACGGCTTGGGGGGCTGCCAGGGACACCAGCCCAAAGGCACGCGGTAGGTCAGGGGCGGCCCATTGCCGCGCCCAAGTGCCTGCGGCGTCAAGGTAGCGAAACTCCCAAGGGCCCGCCGCGTGCCAGATCGGTTGCGGCGCTGACCATGGGCCGGTTGCCCCCTTGGCCAGCAAAATCGCCTCGGCCCGCGTCAGGGCGGTGCCGTCTTGCGCGGGCACAAGGGCAAAGCGCAGCGCAGACGGCGTGCCGGTGGTAAAGCGCGCCATCGCCGGAAAGGTCAGGCTTTGCGCTTGGCCATCAAAGAGCACCGCCCCCGAAGCGGTTCGCACCAACAGCCCATGCTGCGCATCGCCCGCCAGAATGGCACCCGTGCGGGCAAAGGCTTCGGCCTGCTCTGCCGCAGCCACCGCCCGCGCCGCGCCGTTGGTGGCGATGTGAAGGGTTGACAGAACCACCACCACAACCGCCACACCCAAAGCCAAAGCCACCAGCGCCTCAATCAGGGTGAAACCTGCTTCGGGATCATGCGTTGGAATGTTTGGGGCGCACATCACGGCTGGGCCTCGGCGTCAAGGCGCACCGCGCTGATTTGCACGCCGCCCTGCCACGTCACAGCCACTTCATGGCGCACCAATCCGCCCAAAGGCTGCGACAGGGTCGCCACCCAGCCCAAATCGCCCGCTTGGCCGCGCCCCACCTCACCGGTCGCCAGCAGCCGCCGCACCAGATCGCGGGCGGCGGTTTCTTTGATCAGGCGGTCGTTGACGCGGGCCGATTGGGTGAAAAGGGTTAGTGCGGCCACCACGGCAAAGCTGGCAATGGTCAGGGCGGCCAGAACCTCGACCAAGGAAAACCCCGCTTCAGGGCTGCACGGTGCCGGTGACAGGGGCGATGACCACTTGGTCGGTAAAGCCCTTGCCCACCACCCGCAAAAGCCCCCCCGGGCTTGAGCCGTCGGGGTCAAACAGGATGACATCGGCCCCCTTTGGGCCGCTGGCAAAGGCCTGACGGTCCGGCCCCAGCGCCAGACCAAGCGCCCCCGCTTCAAAGCTGTGCCCATCGCCCCCCACGCCAAGGGCCAAACGGCGGTCGGTGCGCATGGCTTCGGCCCGCAAGGTGCGCACGAAAGATTGCAAGGCGGCGTGGTCGATGCGGTGCTGTCCGGGCAAGCCGCGCCCGACGACCAGCCCAGCCGCCAAGGCCGTGATGGCGACGACCAAAAGCATCTCGGCCAAGGTAAACCCCGCCTCGTCACGGCCAATCTCGTCACGGAGAAATATCGGCATTGTCGCCCTCGCCGCCATCCTTGCCATCGGCCCCAAAGCTTCGCAGCTTGTAGGTGCTGGCATCGGCACTGGCGACATAGTCGTAAGGAGTCCCCCACGGGTCCTTGGCCACGGTTTTGTCGATATAGGGCCCCGCCCAGCCCGCAGCGCCTGCAGGCGCGGTGGCAAGGGCGGCCAAGCCATCGGCGGTTTGCGGATAACGGCCCAGATCAAGGTGATAAAGCTCTAACGCGGTTTGATAGGCGGCAATCTGGACATGGGCGGTCTTGACCTTCGATGTGCTCATATAGCCCACCACGCGCGGCCCGACCAAGGCCGCCAGAAGCGCCAAGATCACCAGCACAACCAGCAGTTCCACCAGCGTAAATCCGGCTTCTTTATCGGGATGGGGGGTCATAGCCTCTCCTTTAGACGAACATATCGTTGACCGACATCAGGGCACCGATGACGGTATAGATCAAACTTCCCACACCCACCGATATGCCTAAGATAATGGCAGGTTCCAGCAGCACCAAGGCGCGGTCCAGCGCGATACGGGTTTTTTCTTCAAAGACCTCGGCGGCTTGGGACAGGCTGCGGGCCATGTTGCCCGTCTCTTGGCCCACACGGATCAGGCTGGCCAGCAAGGGCGGCACACCCCGCGCGGCGCGCAACGGTTGGGTGACATCTTGGCCTGCGCGCAAGGCGTTTTCCATCGCTTCCAGCACACGGGCCAGATCGCCTGCAAGCGTGCTGCGGCGCGTTAAGCGCAGCGCCTCGGCCAAGGGCAGGCCCGCTTCGGTCAGCATGGCCAGCGAGCGCGTCATCTCGGCCAGTCGCGCGGTCAGGATCAGGGGGCCCAAGACGGGCACATAGGTGGCGGCGGTGGTGATGGCCCGCTGCACCGCGGATTGGCGCACAAGCAAAGCCAGCGCCGCCAAGACCACGGCCACCGCCAGCCCGACGACACTGGCATGCCCCGTCACCCAATCTGACAGGTCAATCAACCGCCTTATCGCGGCATCGGCCCCATCGGGGCGCGGCACGGGCGGCAGAACGGCGCGCATCTGGGGCACCACGGCCAAAGCGATCAGCGCCATGGCCGCTAGAGCCACCAGCAGCAAAAAAGCCGGATAGACCAAGGCCGACCCAAGCTTGCGCTGCAAAGCCTGCGCTTGGGCGCGGCCTGCGTGCAGGCGTTGCAACACCATGGGCAGGGTGCCCGTCCCCTCGGCCAAGGCGACAAGGCGCAGGTAGGCTTCGGGAAAGACAGAACCCTGCCGCGCCATGGCATCGGCAAGGCTAGCGCCTGCGCGCAGTTCCGCCCTTATGGCCAGCAAAACCGGCTGCAAGCGGCTTTGCGCGGCCTCGCCCGCCAAAAGGTCAATCGCACGGCCAAGGGGCACGCCCGCGCCGATCATCCACGACAGTTCTTGGGTAAACAGTGTGATGTCGTCGGCGGTGGGGGCTGTGCTGAACAGGCTAGCCATCCTGCACCACCCGCAACACCTCGGCCACGCTGGTCTCGCCGTCCAGCACACGGCGCAGGC